>JAEWCJ010000316.1 GCA_023390695.1 Pseudomonadota bacterium
GGCGCGCGCGCCCAGTGACGTAGGGCGCTGCGCCTCCCGGCGCTCCACCAATTCCGGCATCCAAACGCGCGCCGATCACGCGCGCCTCTGCACGCCGTTCCCGCTCCCGTTTGACGGCCCCGATGTGGTGGCCCTCGCACGGAGTGATATAGGAATATAATCTGATCATAAGAAATGTCAACGGCCAGTTTCGGCTTCCGCAGCGGCCACCGGCGGGATGATTTTCATTACGAAAGAGGTCGGTTGCTCGTTCGGACCGAACGGGCCTGGAACCTTCTTGTTGATCAGCGGCAGGCGCAGATTTTTATGTGGCGGACGGCCGGCCGAACAGGCTGCCGCCGTGACGGCCACGCGTCAGGCTATCGACTTGAATTTGCATCTTGCCGGACCCCGCCCGGACAGCGATCAAAGACAATGGCGCAGCCGGCTGTTGCGTGCTGCGCCATGCGGGAGCGTAGGCGATGGTTTCGCGTGAGCGAGCTTGCAGGCGGGGCTTACGGCCAAACCTTCAGCACGGTCAGCGAGCGCCAGCCGCCGCTTGTCGTCTGCCATTCGATCGACTGGCTGATCGACAGTCCGATCAGCGCCGCGCCGACCGGTGTCAGCACCGAGATCTTGCCCTCGCTCACGTCGGCGTCGGGCGGATAGACGAGCGTCACCGTGCGTTCCTGGCCGGTGGTGTCATCGCGGTAGGTCACGCGCGAGCCCATCTTCACCAGGCCGGGCCGGATTTCGATGTCGTCGATCACCCGCGCGCGGTCGACTTCGCGGGCAAGAAAATCCGCCGTGCGCGGAAATTTTTCCACGGCCGCATCGGCAATGCGCGTCAGCTTCTCGAAGTCGCTGCGCGTGATCGCGATCGGCGGCAATTGAGGCTGCAGATGGCTGGTCATCGGATCTCCCTTTCTCTGGAGGTCAGGATGGGTGCGCCGATGCCAAAGGGCGCGGCGCGTGCCAGTGCGTCAGCCGCACCGGAATTGCAAATGGGGTTTGTGAATTTTGAGGATGCAGCCAGCCCGGAGGGCTGACAAAGCGCAGCCGTCCGGGTCAGTAGCCTGCGTGCAGGCGACCGGCGCGAAGAAACGAGCGGAGTTGGTGCGCGATATAAATCATGATGCAAAGGTAGGACACTGCGGCGGAAAGTCAATATGGCTCAATTCGCCGCCGCCTGCCCTGGATTTTCCGGCTTGACAGGCCCGATTTCCCGCATGTGCGGGCAGGCGGTGCCGGCCGGTTCGAGATGCTACCGACCGTCAGTTATCCTGACGATCAGAGCATCGCAGGGCAACTCCGCCATGATCTTTTTGACGGTGTTCCTGACCAGCGCCCCAAGGAATGCGCCGCTTCCGTGCGTTCCCAGTACGACAAGGTCGAGGTCCTTCTCGCGGGCATAGTCGTGCAGCAACTGGCCCGGTGTTCTGAATGCGATCAAGGGATGCGCGCGCTTGCGGATCGTCGCGCCGGATGGAAGGGGAGCCAAGGAACGCGTCGTCTCCTGGGCGGGCGATTCATCCGGCGCGGTGCGTTCACGCTGCAACCTTCTCAGTGATAAAGGAAAAGGGCGCAGGGCGGAGTTTCCACCAGCGATTTCGTCGTCGAGCCAAACAAAAACTCCCGCAAGCCGCGCCGGCCATATGCCCCCATGACGAGCGTGCCGACATGTCTTTCGGCCACCTGGGCCCGTAACACGTCTGACGGGTGAATGTTGGACGCTATGGGGTGGGCTTCGGCCTGGTATCCGTGGCTCCTCAAATAATCAGTGGCGCTATGGGCTGCCCGCGCAGCCAGGTCATAATCGGATTCAATGCTCGCAACGTGGATGCGGCTATTCTGCCAGACGCGGAGGAGGGCAAAAAACTGCAGTGTGCGCATGGCCGGCAGGCTGCCGTCGTAAGCGACCAGGACGTCCTTCCCGGGAGACGGATTTTCAGGGCATATCACTGCCGGGCGCGGGGTCGCTGTCAGGAGTTTCGTCAGGAGTTCCGGAATCTGCGTAAGAATGCTGCCGTCGCATGCCGTATCATGGCCGGTGACAATAATGTCGCGTGTTTCGGCGGCGCGCAGCAGGTGCTTGGCTGGATCGCCTTCAAATGAAACCCATTCAAATGGCACGTTCCGCTCTTTGCATTCCAGCTCGAACATTTCGTGCAGGCGGCGACGCGTATCGTCAGCCTGCTTCCGGAGCTCTTCCTCCAGTTTGGCTTTATAGCTGGCGGCGCCGATGGCGCCCGGCATGGGTACTTCTATGGAACGCAGATCGATGCCGGCCAGTCCGGCTAGTTCCGCTCCCGTCTCGTGCACGAGATTGAAGGCATAGTGGCGGGCGTGGCGTGACGAAGGTGTTTCGCCTAGGAGGACCAAGATGCGCTTGAGCATGGCAAGCCGTTCCTTTCGTGCTCTAAATAACAAAAAACAGTTGCAGCCTTCCCGACGATCCATTGGGAAGTTTGCATGCTATTTCCAATTTGCGGTCAGTCCTCGCAGGACGTCTGCGCGGCTGATCTGCCCGGCGAGACGGCCATTGCGCATGACCGGGAAGCGGCGGAAGTGGCTGGCAAGAAAACGCTCGGCGGCCTGGACGAGGTCCATGTCCGCCTCAAGTGTCTCGACATCCTTGGCCATGTAGTCCGCGACGCTGCCGCCCCATTCCTGATAATAGTTGGTGTTCAGAGCGGCCCTGAGACAATCCTTTTTGGACAGAACGCCGACAAGCTGCCCCTTCGCGTCGACGACCGGCGCCCCGGAGATGCGCTCCTCGAGGAGGATGATCATGGCCTTGTTGATCTCCATGTCGGGGCTCAGCGTGACGAGTTCGGTTGCCATATAGTCGGCGATTTTCGGCCCGCCGTTCATGTGTTCGCATCCTTGCTGTGATGGTGCGGGCAGGCGGCGCAGTCCGCGTGCTCGACGCATGAGAGGCCGCCGCAGGAGCCTTTGATGGGGGATCGGCCGGCAAGGACGCCGGCCGCCAAGCCTCCAATCGAAAGCAGCATCAGGCCAAACGTGAGAACGAAAGTCTGCAATGACGTCTCCTGAAGTGAGTGGCGATGATGTGGTCCAGCTCCCTATAGTGAATATCGTTAGGCGATGATACGGGCTTCGAAGCCCGCGGTCGTCACCTCCCGCAACCGTGCTCCGTCCCGCAAGATGAACAGCGCTTCGATCCCTGTCTCATGCGCAAAGGCCGGACCACGCTCTGCGCCCATCGCGAACAGCGCGGTTGCCAGCGCGTCGGCGGTCATGGCGCGTGCCGCTGCGACGGTGACGGACGCGAGCGGTGAATCGACCGGCTCGGCGGTGAGCGGGTCGATGATGTGGCCGTAGCGACGGCCGCGATAAAAATAGCCGTTGATCCTGTCGCCGGAAGTCGCAAGCGCGGCGCCATCGAGTGCGACGACGCGCTGGACGTCGCCGCTCTCCGGAACGGGCCGCTCGATTCCGGCACGCCAGGCCCGTCCGTCGGGATGGCGGCCCTGCGCGAAGACCTCGCCGCCGAGTTCGATGAGAAAGTCGGTGAGGCCGTGTGCAATGCAGACCGCGCGCATGCGGTCGAGCGCGAAGCCTTTTGCGATCCCGCACAGGTCGAGCGAGAGGTCCGCGCGTGCCTTGCGCGCGGCATCGGCCCGCACGCTCACCTCGTTTGCCGCGCCGGGACGCCCGGACTTGATCGGGCTGAAGCCGTAATGGGCAACCAGCGGTCCGAGCGTGGGATTGAACGCACCGGCGGTGAGCGAAGCCATGCGCAGGCCTTCCGCGAGGACTGCGCACGTGCCGTCTGAAAGCGGAAACCAGTCCGTCGCCGCCGTCCGGTTGAAGAGCGACAACTCGCTGTCGGGACGGAACGGCGACATCGTCTGATCGACGGATGCGATCGCCTCTGTAAATGCCGTGCGGAGTGCGCCGACGTCGCTCCTTCCGCCCGTGACCAGCGTCCATGTCGATCCGAGGCCGGTTCCTTGCAGAACGCTCGGCGCAACGTGCGTGCCGGCAGCTTGTGCGGGCAGCGCCGACGCCAGCAGCAGACCGCCGGCTGACAGGATTGCCTCACGTCGTGACAGGGTCATGGATCATCCTCCGAAATCGTCGAAGAAGATGCTTTCCGGGTCGACGCCGACCTCGTCCAGCATGGCGAGCACCGCCTTGATCATCAGCGGCGGTCCGCAGAGATAATATTCGCACTCCTCAGGCGCCGGATGTGCGGCAAGATGGCGGTTCAGCACGACATCATGGATAAAGCCGGCTGCTCCCGTCCAGTTGTCTGCGGGGGCTGGCTCCGACAACGCCGGCGTCCAGGAGAAATTGGCGTGCTGCGCCGCCAGCGCCTCGAACTCCTGATGATAGAAGAGGTCCATGCGGCTGCGCGCCCCGTACCAGAAGCTCATCCGGCGGGTCGTGCCGATGCGCCGCAACTGGTCGTGGATGATCGCGCGGAGCGGGGCCATGCCGACGCCGCCGCCGATGAAAATCATCTCGCGCCCGGTCTCCTTCGCAGCGAAATCGCCGTAGGGGCCAGCGACCTCGACTGTATCGCCGGAGCGCAGACCGAACAGCCAGGAGGACACCACGCCTGGCGGTGCGCCCTGTATGGTGGGGGGCGGCAGCGCCAGGCGGATCAGCAGCACGATGCCCCGATCGTCCGGGCGATTGGCGATCGAATAGGCGCGCGCGGTTGGCGCGCCGCTATGCGAGGTCATGTCGCGCAGGCCGAACCGCTCCCAGGCGTCCCGGTGCTCGGCCGCGATCTCGAAATCTGCGAAGCGGAGCGCATAAGGCGGCGCGGTCACCGTCACGAAGGCGCCGGCGCGAAAACTGAGCGTCCGGCTCTCTGGCAGTTCCAGCACGATTTCCCGGATCAGCGGGGACAGGGTGCGGCTGGTGAGCACGCGGCATGTCCAGCTTTCCGCGCCCAGGATCTCGTCGGCGACGCTCACGTCGAGGTCATTGCGGGCGGTGACCTGGCACGCGAGACGCACGCCGTCCCGGATCTCGCGGCGGGTGAGTTTTGCCATTTCGGTGGGAAGCGTTGCGCCGGCGCCGGAGGTCACGGTGACCCGGCATTGCCCGCAGGTGCCTTTGCCGCCGCAGGCGGCGGGAACCGGAATATTCCCATCGGACAGGATCTCCAGCAGCTTCGTTCCCGCTTTCGCCCGCAATGTTTTGCTGCCATTCACCACCACCTGGATGGCGATTGCCGGCAGAAGCAGGGCGCGCGCCGCCACGACGATCGACGAGAGAATGAGGACGATGGCGACGAACAGCACGCTGCCGAGAATGATCTCATTCATGGCAGGCGGACTCCGACGAACGCGGAGAAGCCCATCGACATCAGGCCGGTGACGATGAAGGCCGTGCCGAGGCCCTGCAGCCCGGCGGGAATGTCGCTGTAGCGCAATCGCTCCCGGATCGCGGCGAAGGCCGTCAGCGCCAGGGCCCATCCGATACCGCTGCCAAGCCCGTAGACGACGCTCTGCGCGAAATCATACCGCCGTTCGACCATGAACAGGCTGCCGCCCAGGATCGCGCATTGCACCGCGAGCAGAGGCAGGAAGATGCCAAGCGCGCCGTGCAGAGCCGGCAGATAGCGGTCCAGCGCCATCTCCAAGATTTGCACCATTGCGGCGATCAGACCGATGAAGACGATAAAGCGCAGGAACGACAGGTCGACGTCGGGCAGCCCCGCCCAGGCCCAGGCGCCCTTGGACAATAGCCAGGTCTGCACGAGATAGTTGGCCGGCACCGTGATCGCCTGAACCACGATAAGCGCGACGCCCACGCCGATTGCGGTTTCCAGCCGCTTGGAGACAGCGAGGAACGTGCACATGCCAAGGAAGAAAGACAGCGCGAGGTTTTCTTCGAGGATTGAGCGCTGGAACAGTTCGATCATGCCGGCCCCCGCGGTTTGCCGGTGCGGAGCGGGAATTCCGGCTCTTCCACCTGCGCCGGTTTCCATGTGCGGATCAGCCAGATCAGCATGCCGATGATGAAAAAGGCGCTCGGGGCCAGCAGCATCAATCCGAGGGGTTGAAACCAGCCGCCGTTCCCGGTCACGGGCAGGACGGGAAAGCCCAACAGCATTCCCGTGCCCAGCAATTCGCGGATCGTGCCGACAATGAGCAGGATGAGACTGTAGCCAAAGGCGTTGCCAAGCGCGTCCAGCACGCTTGGCAGCGGCGGATTGCGCATCGCGAAGCCTTCGGCGCGGCCCAGCACCACGCAGTTCGTGATGATGAGCCCGACAAAGATCGAAAGCCGCTTGCTCATGTCGTAGGCATAGGCCTTGAGAAACTGGTCGATCACGATGACCACGGAGGCGATGATGGTGATCTGAATGATGAGCCGGATCGACGAAGGCACGTGGCGGCGCAGCAGACTGGCAAAAAAGCTGGATATGACTGCGACGACAGTGACGGCTGCGCTCATGGTGAGCGAAGTTGCGAGCGAGGTCGTGACGGCGAGCGCCGAGCAGATGCCGAGAATCTGCAGCGTGATCGGGTTCGTATCGACGATCGGTCCGAACAGGTAACGGAGATTGCCGCGCGACATCTAAATTTTCCCCTCGCGGAGATTGGCGAGGAACAGGCCGAAGCCGTGCTCGCCCGTCCAGAAGCGGACAAGATTGGCGACTCCGTTCGCGGAGCGGGTGGCGCCGGTGATGCCGTCCACCTCGAACGGCCCTGTGCCCGTGCCCCGAACGACGCTGATCCGGATGTCCCCCTTGTCGTCGGCGATCCTCTTCTCAGCCCAGCGATCCTGCCAGGCAGCCTCGGTAATTCGCGTGCCAAGCCCCGGCGTTTCCTTCTGCTCGTAGACCGACAGGGCGGCGATGGTGTTGAGGTCGTTTCTCAGCGCGAGATAGGCGCGGATGGTGGACTGGTACCCCGAGCCATAGACGGGCAGGATCACGAGCAGCAGTCTGCCGTCCTGGCGCACGAGATGGACCGGCGCAAAATTCGGCCGCCGGCCAATGCCCGCGATGTCGGCATCCGCAGGCAAAGCAACGCTGCGCCCGGGGTCGGCAGCAACCGCCGCCACATCGAAGGAAGCGGGGTCGATGCCCGCAACGTAAGTCCCCTTGTCGAGGTCGATAATGCGGGTTTCGAGGGAATCCGCGTTCGCGCCCTTCAGGATGTCGGTGAGACCCGGCACGGAGGCCAGCATCTCTTCCATGCGTTGCTGGCGGTCACGCTCGATATTTGCGTCCTGCAACGGCTTGAGGCTTACAGCCGTGATCGTAACCGCCGCGGCCGACAGCGATGCCACGAGGAATGCGACGACAAAGGTCTTGGTCGGGCTGTCGTTCGGCAAGGCGAGGAAATTCCGCCACCAGTTCAGCGGATTCAGATCGGCCATTGGCGGTACCTTCTGCGACGGACATTGAAGAGGACGACGAGGCGGTCGATCAGCGGTGCAAAGATGCTGCCGAGAAGGGCCGCAAACACCACGGCGTTGGCCGAACCCACGCCGCTGCCGGCAATGCCGAGGATGACGATCAGCATTCCGACCAAAAGGCCATAGGCCCAGCGCCCTGCATTGGTGCAGGCGGCGCTGACCGGCTCGCAGATGAGATAGACGATGCCGAGCGCGAGAGCCGGGGTGATGATGTCATTCCATGCCCCGCCGCCCTTCAGCGTCAGCCAGCCCGCGAAGCCGAGCGCTGTCGCGATGAGGATGCGCCACGATAGAAGTCCGGAGGCAAGGAGCAGGATCGCACCCGGCACCACAGCCGCAGTAACAAGCGACGAGATTGAAGCCTCCGCCGTAGAACCGGGAAAGGAGAAGAACAGGAAGGCCAGCGCGGCAACGGCCGGATGGAGAAACGAATAGCCGCGTCCGCCGAAGACCTGTTCGCCGATCACGACGCCGAAGCTCAGCGCCAGCAGCGGCTGCCAGAGCGGCAGCTCGGGCGGCACCATCAGCGCGAAGATGATCGCGGTGGGGACCGCATGCCAACTCATGCTGCGCTCGCGCAGACGGGAAAACAGGGCCGTCCAGCCTATCGCGACGGCCAGCGACCCGCCGAGAAGCGGCGCGAGCGCGCTGCCGTTCTCATAGAGGGATGCGGCCAGCGGAAAGGCCAGGGCGAGGGCAAATACAATCGTCACC
>JAEWCJ010000386.1 GCA_023390695.1 Pseudomonadota bacterium
ATGCTCAAGGGCCTGTTTCACTGGTCCGTCGTGCTGGGGATCGGCGAAGGTGCCGACACCCAATTCGCCGCCAATTCCGTGCCGTGGCAGACGGCGACGGTTTATTTTGCGGTCATCGATCTTGTGGCTGCGGTCGGGCTCTGGCTTGCGGCAGTGTGGGGGGCTGTCGTCTGGCTCACGGCCGCGGTATCGATGGCGGCAGTGGAAGCCTTCTTTCCGCAGATTTACGGCGGCTCGGTGATCGTCGTTGCCATCGAGCTCGCATTGCTGTGCGGCTATTTGTTTCTGGCGATGCAATCGGCGCGGGAACATCCGCATTGAGCGGAGCAACCTCGCAAATATTTTAGAGTTTAGGAGGCAAGCATGGCGCGGATCGGATTCGTAGGGCTGGGCAATATGGGCCTGCCGATGGCGATGAATCTGATGAAAGCGGGCCATCATGTCGAAGGCTTCGATCTCAATCGCGACGCGGTCGAGAAGATCGTGGCCGCCGGCGGCGCCTCCATGGAAAGCGCCAAGGTCGCGGCCTCACGCGCCGAGATCGTGATCACCATGCTGCCGTCAGGCAAGGAGGTGAGGGAGCTTTATCTCGATCCGGGTGGCATTATCGACAGTGCAAATCCGGGCACGCTGCTGATCGATTCCTCGACCATCGATGTCGCAACGGCGCGCGATGTTGCGATGTCCGCCGAGAGGAAGGGAATGTCGATGGTTGATGCGCCGGTTTCCGGTGGCGTCACCGGAGCCCAGGCCGGCACCCTGACATTCATGGTGGGCGGTGGCGACGGCGCCTTCGAGAAGGCGAAGCCCGTGCTCGAAGCCATGGGCAAGACCATCGTGCATGCTGGCGGCGCCGGCAACGGTCAGGCCGCGAAGATCTGCAACAACATGATCCTCGGGGTATCGATGATCGCGGTATCGGAGGCCTTTGTGCTGGCGGAAAAGCTTGGCCTTGATGCGCAGAAGCTCTTCGACATTGCCTCCAAGTCATCGGGCCAGTGCTGGTCGCTGACCTCCTATTGCCCGGTGCCCGGGCCGGTGCCCTCATCGCCCGCCAATCGCGACTACCAGGCGGGTTTCACCGCCGACATGATGCTGAAGGATCTGCGCCTGGCCAAAGAGGCCGCGCAGACGGTGGCGGCGCGAACGCCGCTCGGCGCCGGAGCGGCCGCCATCTATTCCGCCTATATCGACACCGGGGAGGGCGGCCGCGATTTTTCCGGCATCGTCCAGTTTCTGCGCGACAATTAGTGCAATGGCAACGCGATGACCGCCCGGTCACGCCACCAGCCAGCTGGTAAGCCGGCCTGAAACCAAAACGCCGTTCAGTGGTTATGATTGCTCTGGTTGCAAGCATTCATTTTTATCACGGCCTTGATGGCACCATCCCGAAAGAAAGCCGGAACCGGCCGCAACGCTCAACCCGTTGTCGCGCAGGGGCGGCGAGTGCCCTGCGAGCGATGTCCATTGCGGCAGCGTCCGGTCTTGCGCGAATTCAGTCCGGACGAACTCGCCTTCGTGAGCGGTTTCAAGTCCGGTGAGTTCAATGTGGAGGCCGGCACCAACATCCTGCTGCAAGGGACGAACAGTGCGCATTTATACACTGTGCTTGCAGGCTGGGCGTTTCGCTACAAGATGTTGCCGGACGGGCGGCGGCAGATTCTGAACTTTGCATTGCCCTCCGATTTTCTCGGTCTGCAGGGTGCCGTCGCCGACGAGATGCAGCATTCCGTCGAAGCGCTGACCGACATGACCTTATGCATATTCCCGCGCGAACGATTGTGGGAATTGTATTCCCACTATCCCTCGCTGTCTTACGACATCACGTGGATCGCCGCGCGCAGCGAGCAATACCTGGACGAAAGTCTGTTGAACATCGGCAGGCGCAGTGCGCTCGAGCGCATGGCCTATCTATTGATGCATCTGTTCGTGCGTGCCGAGGAGTTGGGGCTTACGAAAGAGAGCGCCGTCCAGTTTCCATTCACCCAGCAGCATGTTGCGGATACGCTTGGCATGTCACTCGTCCACACGAACAAGACGCTCAAGCGTCTGACCGCATCGAAGATGGTGCGTTGGAAGGACCGGACTTTCGAGATTCTCGATCGAGAGGGCCTTGCGGAGCTCGCGGGATTTGAAATGCCCGAGCGGCACATGCGCCCTTTCATCTGAAGGAGGCGAGGGCAAAAGAAGCCCGGCTATGTCAAATTTAATAGTGCCTCCATGCCCGGCTCCCTAATGTTCGGGGCTTTCGAAGAGGCCACCGGCTATGGGTACCATTTTCACGACCTGCCCTATTTCGGGACGGGAAATTTCCACCGGCGTCGAAACCGACGCCGAAGCCTTCGCACGGATACCGGAATTCGTGGCCAGGGTTCTTTGTCCTTACTGCAAGGTTGATCACAACTGGACAAAGCACAATTCCTTCATCGTTGATGACGGGGCAGACACGTCGGCGATTGCCGGAGAATCTTGATGTTTCGCGCCGCCGGCGCGTGCAGGGTGAACGGAATCTGACCGGTTTCCTTCAATTTTGAGCGATCCATCCTTTATTCACTATCCCAAATAAACCTAATCTTTATCCTAGAATTTAAGCCGTTCTTCAGCCGCACTTCGTATCGTCGCGTCACTAAGCGAGGGGAAAACAGGGCCCCCGTCATAAAACGAATAAATACGAAGGAAGGCGTCATATGAAAGCCGTTGCAAAAACGGTCGAGCCGTCCGCGCCAAGCGCGCAGCGTTTCGACCATGTCAGGCCGCTGTATCTCGAGGCTCTGACTCTGGTCGAGCGTTTGCATCGTCGTCTGCTCGACGTCATCAATGATGAATTCGATAGCCGCGGGCGCGCCGACATCAACTCGGTGCAGGCTCTGCTGCTTTACAATATCGGTGACAAGGAGCTGACCGCGGGCGAATTGCGTACGCGCGGCTACTATCTCGGCTCCAACGTCTCCTACAATCTGAAGAAGCTCGTCGAGATGGGCTTTCTCGATCACCAGCGCTCGCGCGTCGATCGCCGGTCGGTCCGCATCAAGTTGACCGACAAGGGGCGCGAAGTTCGCGACATTGTCGAGGGGCTGTATCAGAAACACGTTCGTACGGTGGAGCAGGTGGGCGGCATCAGCTGCGACGAGTTCTCCACGCTGAACAAGTCGCTGCATCGCCTTGAGCGGTTCTGGAC
>JAEWCJ010000409.1 GCA_023390695.1 Pseudomonadota bacterium
GCGATCCACAAACTCAACTATGAAATGAAGAAGGCTCTGGCCGCGCCGGCCTTGCGCGAGAAGCTGGAGAAGATCGGCGTGCAGGGCATGCCGATGGCGCCGGAGGAATTCGGATCGCTCATCAAGGACGAGATCAGGATCTACGGCGACTTCGTGAAGAAGACGGGATTGAAGGTGAATTGAAGCCCGGCGCAGCCTATCTCTTCGTCATGCGCGGGCTTGATCCGCGCATCCCGTTCAGGGGGCGCACTGCCACCTGATCTGGATGGCCGGGACGAGCCCGGCCATGACGCAGGACAGATTACAGCGAAAAGCTGGTCCCGCAGCCGCAGGACGACTTGGCGTTCGGATTGTTGATCTTGAACGCCGATCCGATCAGGTCGTCGACGAAATCGATCTCCGAGCCGGAGAGAAACCCGGCGGAGACCGGGTCGATCAGGATCGGGGCGTCGTCACGGCCGAGCACGATATCGTCCTCGGCCTTTTCCCGTTCCACATCGAATCTGTACTGGAAGCCGGAGCAGCCGCCGCCCTCGACGCTGACCCGCAGCATGGCGCCTTCGGACTCGCGTTTGAGGATGGCCGCGACTTTCTGCACGGCGCGCTCGGTGACGGTGACGTTGCCATTGCCCATGTCCCTTAGTTAAGTGCGCCGGCCGGTTCCGTCAATTCTGTGCGCGCTCGCCCAAGCGGGATCCGGTTTGGCGTCCGATCATGCGCTAACCTGTTGATACGGCGTATGATTCGGTGAAGCGGACCCTGGGCGGGCCGGTGGTACGAGAGGCGGCAGAATCAATGGCCATCGAAGCAAAGGCGCGGGCGCCCTATGCCGCGGACCCGGCCCGCAGCCGCGGCCGGCTGGTACCGGAGCCGCCCAGCCCGAGCCGCAGCGATTTCCGCCGCGACTGCGACCGCATCATCCATTCCAACGCCTTCCGCCGTCTCAAGCACAAGACCCAGGTCTTCGTCTTCCACGAAGGCGACCATTACCGCACACGCCTGACCCACACTCTTGAAGTGCAGCAGATCGCCCGGTCGCTGGCGCGCGCGCTCGGGCTGGACGAGGATCTCGCCGAGGCGCTGGCACTGGCGCACGATCTCGGCCACCCGCCTTTCGGGCATGCCGGCGAGCGGGCGCTCGATGAATGTCTCGCCGGTGCTGGCGGCTTCGATCACAACGCCCAGACCCTGCGGGTGGTGACCTCGCTGGAGCGCCGCTACGCGGATTTCGACGGCCTCAATCTGACCTGGGACACCTTGGAAGGACTGGTGAAGCATAACGGTCCGCTGTCCGACCGGGCGGGCCGGCCTATCGGCCGTTACAAGGAGCCCGGATTGCCGGAAGGCATCCGCGATTATGCCGCGCATCAGGATCTGCAGCTCTGGAGCTTCGCCAGCGCCGAGGCGCAGGTCGCCGCCATCGCCGACGACGTCGCCTATGACGCGCACGACATCGATGACGGCCTGCGGGCGGGGTTGTTCGGCCTCGATGACCTCGCCGCCGTGCCGCTTCTGGGTGACATCATCCGTGAAATCCGCAGCGGTCATCCCGGTCTCGACCATGCGCGCGCCGCCCACGAGGTGGTGCGGCGGGTCATCACCCGCCTGATCGAGGACGTAACCGCCGAATCCGGCCGGCGGCTGGCCGCGCTTGCGCCCGCATCGGTGGACGATATCCGCCTTGCCGACGCGGCGGTGGTCGGATTTTCCGCCGAAATGGCGGCGACGGAGCAGGGCATCAAGGATTTCTTGTATCCTCGCATGTACCGTCATGAGCGCGTGATGCGAGTCATGGGAGCTGCGCAGGGCGTGGTGCGGGACCTGTTCCGGCACTATCTCGCGCATCCCGCCGACATGCCGGAGGAGTGGCAGGACGACATGAGCCGGACTGACGAGCGGGGCCGCATCCGACATACCGCCGATTTCATCGCCGGTATGACCGACCGCTATGCCATTGCGGAACACGCCCGTTTCTTTGACTCGCCTGCCGAATTGCGTTAGCCCGCCGCATCCCCTCAGCCCTGATGAATTCCGCCAGATGGCCGTGACAGCAACACACAATCTTTTCGCCGACATGCACGACCGCGTCATTGCGGCGAACCATGCGCTCATCGCAGACGGCCTTTTGCCTCAGGGCATCGATCTCTCGCGCGTGCTGGTCGAGCCGCCGCGCGACGCCAGCCATGGCGACATGGCCACCAATGCGGCGATGGTGCTGGCCAAGGATGCCGGCAAGAAGCCGCGCGAGATCGCCGACGCGCTGGCCGCGAAGCTGCGCGCCGATGCGCTGGTCGAGAAGGTGGAGGTCGCCGGACCCGGCTTCATTAATCTCACGCTCAAGCCGTCCGCCTGGCTCGACGCGATCCGCGCCGCGATCGCGGCAGGCCGCGATTACGGCCGCAGCACGATCGGCAAGGACGAGAAGGTCAATGTCGAATACGTGTCGGCCAATCCGACCGGGCCGATGCATGTTGGCCATTGCCGCGGCGCCGTGTTCGGCGATGCGCTGGCAAGCCTGCTCGCCTTCGCCGGCTTCGCCGTCACCCGCGAATATTACATCAACGATGCCGGCGCGCAGATCGAGGCGCTGACGCAATCGGGATGGCTGCGCTACCGCGAGGCGCTCGGCGAAGAGATCGGCGAGATTCCGGAAGGTCTTTATCCGGGCGACTATGTGAAGCAGGTCGGCGAGGAATTGAAGGCCGATTACGGCGACGAGTTGCTGAAGAAGCCGGAAGCCGAATGGAAGGCGATCGTGCGCGAGCGCGCCATCAACATCATGATGGCCGACATCCGCAACGACCTGTGGTCGCTGAACGTCGTGCCGGACGTGTTCTTCTCGGAAGCGTCGCTGACCGAAGAGGGCGACAAGGTCGCCGAGACCATCGACTTCTTGCGCCAGCAGGGCCACATCTATGAAGGCCGCCTGCCGCCGCCGAAGGGCGCGCCGGTGGACGACTATGAGGACCGCGAGCAGACCTTGTTCCGCTCCACCGATTTTGGCGACGACGTCGATCGTCCGCTGAAGAAGTCGGACGGCAGCTACACCTATTTCGCCTCCGACATCGCCTATCACAAGTCGAAGATCGAGCGTGGCTTCAACACGATGATCGACGTCTGGGGCGCCGATCACGGCGGCTACGTCAAGCGCATGCAGGCGGCGGTGAAGGCGATCAGCGGCGGCAAGGCCGATCTCGACGTGAAGATCGTGCAGCTCGTGAAGCTGCTGCGCGGCGGCGAGCCGGTAAAGATGTCGAAGCGCGCCGGCGAATTCGTCACGCTGCGCGAGGTGGTGGAGGAGGTGGGGCGCGACGCCGTGCGCTTCATGATGCTCTACCGCAAGAACGACGCCGTGCTCGATTTCGACCTCGCCAAGGTCATCGAGCAGTCCCGCGACAACCCGGTCTTTTACGTCCAGTACGGGCATGCGCGCGGGCATTCGATCTTCCGCATGGCGCGCGAGGCTTTCCCGAACCTGCCGGAGGACCCGGACGAGCGGCGGGCGCTGCTCGCAAAGGTTCCGCTCGAGCGCCTCACCGATGCCGGCGAAGCCTCATTGATGCGGAAAATTGCTGCTTTCCCCCGCGTGGTGGAGGCGGCCGCATTGTCGCATGAACCCCACCGAATTGCGTTCTATCTCTATGAACTGGCGGCGGAATTTCATTCGCAATGGACGAAGGGCAAGGATTTGCCCTATTTACGCTTCATTATACAGAATGATGAAGAAATGTCGGTGGCACGACTTGCGTTGGTTCAGAGCGCCGTCACCGTATTCGCTTCCGGCCTGAAGCTATTGGGTGTGGGAGCGCCAGAGGAGATGCGGTGAAGTCGGCGTCTGCGCTTTCGCGATCCGCCGGCAACGCCGCGACGTAGAGCGGCCTTTGAGACGCGTCGCGTAACCGTTTCGGAACAGCAAGAAAGACCAAGAGTCGGCATGGCGGACGATCACTTTTCCCGACCCCCCCGTCCGAGCAATCCACTCGCCCGGCAATCGGGGCAGCGGGCGTCGCGGGGCAGCGGCGATCCGCTCGCGGAACTGGCGCGGCTGATCGGGCAGAGCGATCCCTATGCGGCCTACGCGCCGACGCCGCCGCAGGGCGAGCATGACGATGCGCATGCGGCCAATTCACATTATTCGCAGGACGAACCGGCCGGCTGGCGTGCACCCGGCGCGCCGCCTCCGCAGCCGGGCTACCAGGACGGTCACGGCCCGGACGAGCCGTTCTCGCTGCCGCCGCCCTACAGGTCCATGTCCTATCCGTCATCGCGCGCGCCGGGACAGGGTTACGACAACCCGGCTTACGACAACCCGGCTTACGGCGATCAGGCTTACGACGATCGTGGATATGGCGATCAGCGTCACGCCGATCACGGCGGCAGCAACCCGGCTTATCCGGACCAGAGCTATCAGGATCAGACCTATCGCGAGCCGTATTACGGCAGCGGAGAGACCTATCCGAATCCGAACGACACGGCCTATCAGGACCGGAATTACGATCCGCAGTCTTACGATCCGCAATATGCGGAGCCGACGCATGATGCGCGCTACGGCGACCCGCAGCAGGCCGGGCCGCAGCAAGGCGTGCCGCAATTCGCGTCGCCAGCCTACGACGACAAGCCATATCCGGCCTACGACAATCAATATTATGCCGGCCAGACGCCGGGATTCCCGCCTGCGCCGGGCGATCCTTACGCCGCGCAATACGGGCAGGATGCGTCCGGCGGCTATTACAACGATCCGAATTCTCCGTCTTACGGCGTGCGTGTTTTCCTGCATGAGGCGCCGCAAGCGGACGAGGCGCCGGCCCGCCGGCGGAATGGTGGGG
>JAEWCJ010000473.1 GCA_023390695.1 Pseudomonadota bacterium
CATCCGGCCGGCAGATCGGCCGCCTCGAACGCCTTTCGGTAGCGCTCCGGCAGATGATCGACGATCGTCGGCGGCAGAATATAGCGCTGGTACCAGCCGAGCCATCCTTTGCGCGAGGAGGCCGGAAAATTTCCCGTGAGCAGATCGCGCCAGCGCTGCCGGTAGCCGTTCGTGAAGGTGTCCGCGAAGGGCGGATCGTCATTGTCGATGTCCGACAGCGCCAGCTTGTCGGTGAAGCAGCCGCCGCGCGGGCAGACGATCAGCCGGCCGACATGGCGGAAGCCGAGCCGCGTCGGCGGCACCGTCGGAATGATGTCGTGGCCGTAGATCAGCCGGTAGGTGCGTTCGCTGAGGCCGCTGGCATTGTAGGCCTGCATGAAGGCCGTGCTGCCGACGCGCGGCGCTCCGAAAGTGTAGACGCCGGCCGCCGCCCGCCCCATTTCGCGCAGCGCGCGTTCGGCGGCGGTGACCGCCAGCGCGCCGCCCAGGCTGTGTCCGCCGAAATAGAGCGGCGCCTGCGGATCGGTCTTTTCCAGCGCCGCGTGCAGGTCCTTCCAGACCGCGTCGATGGCGCCGCGAAAGCCGTGATGCATGTCGCGCGACTGCGGACCCAGATTGAAATTGGTGATCCAGTTGGCGAGCGCCAGCGGATCGGTGCCGGCAAACGACACGAAGGTGGCGCCATGCCCCTGGGCGACGATGCCGTGCGTCGCGGTGAGCGGGAAGCGATGGATGCGTTCTTTCGAGATCAGCGCCAGGCGCTGCAAACCCCAGCGCTGCAGCACCGGGCCGACCTTGTGCCTTGCATCGCGCACCTCATAGGCGAGCTGCGCCAGCCACATCAGCCCCCGCGCGGTGGCGATGTCAAAACCGGTGCCCGGCGAGAACCGCGCGAAGGCGTCGTCGCGATAGTTTTCGAGAGGAATCTCGACGAGGAAACTCACAGCACCGTCCCGCTTCCGCCGTGCGCTATTCCGCCGCTGCGTCGTCGCGCTGCCAGCGCGCGGCGGCGGAATCGTCGCTGTCTTTCGCTGCGACCCAGTTGGTGCCGTCCGGGCGTTCTTCCAGCTTCCAGAACGGTGCGCGCGTCGTCAGGTAATCCATCAGGAAATCTGCCGCCGCGAAGGCGGCCTGCCGGTGCGCGGAGGCGGTGACGACCAGCACGATATTGTCGCCCGGCAGCATGCGTCCGTAACGGTGAATGACGGTGACGCCGAGGAGCGGCCAGCGCCTTTTCGCGTCCTCGACGTGGCGTGCGATCTCCTCCTCCGCCATGCCGGGATAATGTTCCAGCGTCATCGCCGATACGGCATGGCCGCCTTCATGGTTGCGGCAGATTCCGGTGAAGGTGACGACGGCGCCGATATCGGTGCGGCCGCGCGACAGCTTTGCGGCCTCGGCGGCCACGTCGAAATCCTCGTGCTGCAGGCAGACGGTGGTGGTCATCAAACAAATATAGCTACATTGCTCTCTTTCGTCATGGCCGGGCATAGCCCGTCGAAGACGGGCGGGAACGCCCTTTTGTCCCGGCCATCCCGCTTGGGAAGGCTTTGCGTCCCCAAGCGAGATGCGCGGTCAAAGCCCGCGCATGACGAGGGAAAATCTGTCTAGCCGCCGGTCATCGGCGGAAAGAACGCGATCTCGCGCGCCCCGGAAATGGCGGCGTCGGGCTTCACATGCACGCGGTCGATGGCGGCGCGGATCACTTTCGGCCTTTCAAAAGCGTGCGCATATTCCTCGCCACGCTGCGACAGCCAGGCGATCAGATCGCCGACGGTGGCGACATGGGCGGGCGGCGCGATGTCTTCCTCCGCCTTGCCGATGCGCTCGCGCACCCATGCGAAATACAGGATCTTCACCGCTCAATCCTCGATCAGATGCCGCAGCCCGGCGCGGAAATAATCCCAGCCGGTATAGAGCGTCAGGATGGCCGAAATCCAGAGCAGGACAAGCCCAATGCTGGTTGCGATCGGCAGCGGATCGTCGCCCGTCTGCCAGCGCCAGTCGAGCAGCCATTGCGGCAGGGCATGGTCGACCGCCTCGCCGCCGAGCAGAAATCCGATGGCGACGAGCTGCAGCGCGGTTTTCCATTTCGCCAATTGCGTCACCGGCACGCTGACGCGCAACTCGGCGAGATATTCGCGCAATCCCGAGACCAGGATTTCGCGGCACAGGATGATGATGGCGGCAAACAGCGACCAGCCCTTGATGGTTTCGTCGGCGGCCAGCATCAGCAGGCAGGACGCGACCAGCAGCTTGTCGGCGATCGGATCGAGCATGCGCCCGAGCTTGGATTGCTGCCCCCAGGAGCGGGCGAGATAGCCGTCGAAGAAATCGGTGATGCCGGCGGCGATGAAGATGAACAGCGCCAGCAGCCGCAGCCACAGGCCGCCCTGCAGGATCGCCTGCCAGTACATGCAGGCCACGACCAGAGGCACCGCGGCGATGCGACCGTAGGTCAGCAAATTCGGCAGCGACAGAACATGCGCCGACGCCCGGCTGGTGGTGGCTGAATTCATGGCTGCAACGAACACCTCCCCCGCCGCCCCGTCAACCGGGCGGATCGTATGGCTACTATTTGTCCCGGTCTTTCGCCGCTGGAACTTTGGGGAAAGAGGCCGCGGTCAGCCGGCGCGTTCGTGGAAATAGTCGTAAATCCGCCGGGCGGTGTCGGCATTGATGCCGGGAACCTTGGCCAGATCCGCCACCGAGGCCCGCTCGATCGCCTTCAGCGTCCCGAAATGATGCAGCAGGGCGCGCTTGCGGGTGGGCCCGATCCCCGGGATTTCCTGCAGCCCGGATTCGCGGATGTCCTTCTTCCGGCGCTGCCGGTGCGATCCCACCGCGAAGCGGTGCGCCTCGTCGCGCAGCCGTTCGACGAAATAGAGCAGGGGATCGCGGGGCGGCAGGCGGAAGGGCTGGCGGCCTGGAATGAAGAAGGTCTCGCGCCCGGCATCGCGGTCCACGCCCTTGGCGATGCCGACCAGCGGCACATTGGTGATCCCGAGTGCAGACAATATGTCGCGCGCGGCGTTGAGCTGACCCAGGCCGCCGTCGATCAGCACCAGATCGGGCCAGGGCGACTCGTCGTCGGAATTGGCGTCCTGCGCGGCGTCGCTGATCAGCCGCTTGAAGCGGCGTTCCAGCACCTCGCGCATCATCGCGAAATCGTCGCCGGGGGTGAGTTCGGTCGAGCGGATGTTGAACTTGCGATACTGGTTTTTCCGGAAGCCCTCGGGGCCGGCGACGATCATGGCGCCGACCGCGTTGCTGCCCTGGATATGGCTGTTGTCGTAGACCTCGATCCGGCGCGGCGGCGCGGCAAGGCCAAAGGCTTCCGCCATCGCATTCAGCAATTTCTGCTGCGAGGATGTTTCCGCCAGCTTGCGGCCGAGCGCTTCCCGCGCATTGGCGAGTGCGTGATCGACAAGGTCCTTGCGTTCGCCGCGCTTCGGCAAGGCGACATCCACCTTGAAGCCGCTCTTGGTGGTGAAGGCTTCCGCCAGCAGATCGCAATCCGGAATATCCTCCGAGACCAGGATCAGGCGCGGACACGGCTTGTCGTCGTAGAATTGTGTGATGAACGAGCCGAGCACCTCCGCCGCGGACAGGCTGCGATCAGCTTTCGGATAATAAGCGCGATTGCCCCAGTTCTGTCCGGTGCGGAAGAAGAAGACCTGCACGCAATTGAAGCCGCCGGCCTGATGAATGGCGAAGACGTCGGCCTCTTCCACGCCGCGCGGATTGATGCCCTGCTGCGACTGGATCGCCGCGAACGCGGCGAGGCGGTCGCGATAGATCGCCGCGCGTTCGAAGTCGAGCGCTTCCGCCGCTTTCTCCATTTCGGCGGCAAGCTGTTCCTTCACGACGCGGCTCTTGCCGGACAGGAATTCGCGCGCCTCGCGCACCAGTTCGGCGTAATCCTGCGGCGAGATCTCGCCGGTGCAGGGCGCCGAGCAGCGCTTGATCTGGTGCAACAGGCAGGGACGCGTGCGGCTCTCGAACACTCCGTCGGAGCAGGAGCGGATCAGGAAGGCGCGCTGCAAGGCGGTGATGGTGCGGTTGACCGCCCACACCGACGCGAACGGACCGAAATAGTCGCCGGGCCGCGTGCGCGCCCCGCGATGCTTCAGAATCTGCGGCGCCGGATGATCCTTGGTGATGAGGATATAGGGGAACGATTTGTCGTCGCGCAGCAGGACATTGAAGCGCGGGCGCAGCCGCTTGATCAGATTGGCTTCCAGCAGCAGCGCTTCGGTTTCGGTGCGCGTCGAGACGAATTCCATCGACACCGTCGCGGCGATCATGCGCGTGATGCGGGTGTCGTGACCGGTCGGCCGCGTATAGGCGACGATGCGCTTCCTGATGCTCTTTGCCTTGCCGACATAGAGCACGTCCCCGTGCGCGTCGATCATGCGGTAGACGCCGGGCCCGGTCGGGGCGTGACGCGCATGTTCGAGGATGGCCTTGCGGCCGGCCGCGAGCGAACCGGCTTTCACCTCGCTCAGATCGATCTCGGAGGGGGTGGTGCTCTCGATCTCGGGGAGACTGGATTCCTCCTCGTCTTCCGGGAGGTCGATCTCGGGTTCGATGTTTGTCTTGCGGCCGTTCATGGGATGGCCGCTAAAGTGTCGACGCGGCGACCGCGGCGCAAGTCCGCCGGTGGCCGCGGGAGCGGGAAAAGCCGCGCAGAACATGATTTTGGGAAGGTGTTCTGTATAGTTAACGTAACCTTAAGTATTCGATTAAAAGTAAACGGGATATTAGTAATAGTTTTCGCAATTCTAACCGATTCATAAACGTTTAACTTAAACATTGCGATAAATTCTACGCATGAAAACGCCGGTTTTTGGCCCGCAACGCTGCGCGATCGCGCCGCAATCGAGCCAGAAGCCGGACGCGCGAGGTCCGCAAACGGACCGCGCCGGTGCGCGTAGGAGTAGAGTGGCAATGAAGAAGACGATCATCTGGGCCAGCCTGGCGACGGCTGTGGCGACCGGCAGTGCAGCGGCCGCCGACATGAACCGCGGCTATTACAAGGCGCCGTCCTATGCGCCCCCGCCCTATAGCTGGATGGGTCCGTATATCGGCGCCAATCTCGGCTATCAATGGGGCGAGATCACCGGCAATCCGGCCAAACCCTCCGGCGTCGCGGGCGGTCTGCAGGCCGGCTACAATTGGCAGATGGGTCAGTTCGTGTATGGCGCGGAAGCCGACATCCAGGCTTCGTCCGCTGACGATACCTTCGCCCCGTGGAAATTCTCCAACCCGTGGTTCGGCACGTTGCGCGCGCGCGGCGGCGTCGCTCTCAACAATATCCTGCTCTATGTCACCGGCGGTCTGGCCTATGGCCGCGTGAAGGGAGAGGCCTTCGGCGTGACCGACAGCCGGATGCATTACGGCTATACGCTCGGCGCCGGCATGGAAGTCGGACTCACCCCGAATTGGTCGGCGAAGGTGGAATATCTCTGGCTCGATTACGCCGACCGCCATTACTCGATCACGGCGCGTGAAGATGGCCTGGAAACAAGCCTGCTGCGCTTCGGCGTCAATTACCGCTTCTGATTTTTACGCTTCTGAGTTCTTCGCCACACGTCGGACTTGGAACGCCCCGGACCGCAAGGTCCGGGGTTTCTGTTTTCGCCGTTACGCTTCGACCTTGGTCGCGGCGAAAGAGGACACCTGCGCCGCGAAGCGGTCGAGCCATTGCACGAGCGCCGGATAGGCTTGGCGCCAGCGGCCCTGAAAACGCAGATCCTGATAACCGAGCGCGCAGGCGAGCGTGATCTGTCCCACATCGGGCAGCGGATCGATGCGCGGCGGAGCTTTCTCCAGCGCGTCGAGCGTCCGCGTGACCTTCTCGGCCTGATAGTCGAGCCAGGGCTGGTGGCGGATCGTCTCCGGGCGGAAGCGCGCTTCATAGATCTGCAGCAGCGACGCATCGAGAAGGCCGTCGCACAGGGCCTGCAGACGCAAGGCGGCGAAGCGCGGCGCCGCATCCTGCGGAATGATTTTGCCGCCGCCGGCCAGGTGATCGAGATATTCGAGGATGACGCGGGAATCGAACAGCGCGGTGCCGTCCTCCAGGATCAGGGTGGGAATCTTGCCGAGCGGGTTCTGCGTGCGCAGCGGTCCGTCCGCCTTGTTCGTGTCGGTGACGTCGACCGTGATCCGGTCGGCGAGGCCGAGCAGGGCTGCGGCGATCTTGACCTTGCGCCCGAACGGCGACGGCGGTGAACTGAGCAGTCTCATCATGGATGTGTACTCACAGAATTTGGAATTCGCGAAAGCGCTCGCGAAAAGGGCGCGGCTGCTTGCGCGGCCCCGCCCCCGGTTTACAACCAGAGCAAGAAA
>JAEWCJ010000156.1 GCA_023390695.1 Pseudomonadota bacterium
GGTCATCGCGGTGCCGACCGGTGTGAAGATCTTCTCCTGGATCGCCACGATGTGGGGCGGCTCGATCGAATTCCGCACCCCCATGCTGTGGGCGATCGGCATGATCTTCCTGTTCACCGTCGGCGGCGTCACCGGCGTGGTGCTCGCCAATGCCGGCGTCGACCGCTCGCTGCACGCCACCTATTACGTCGTGGCCCCCATCCACTTCGTGCGGTCGATGGGCGCGGTCTTCACGATCTTCGCGGGCTGGTATTACTGGTTCCCGAAATTCACCGGCTACATGTATTCGGAATTCATCGGCAAGCTGCACTTCTGGGTGACGTTCATCGGCGTGAACATCATCTTCTTCCCGCAGCACTTCCTCGGCCTCGCCGGTATGCCGCGCCGTATCGCCGATTATCCGGATGCCTATGTCGACTGGAACCGCATCTCCTCCTACGGCTCCTATATGTCGGCGCTGGGTGTCGTGATCTTCCTGATCGGCGTGGCGCATGCGTTCAGCCGCAAGCAGGTGGCCGGCAACAACCCGTGGGGTGTCGGCGCGACGACGCTGGAATGGACGCTGACTTCGCCGCCTCCGTTCCATCAGTTCGAAGTGCTGCCCAAGATCAAGTAACGACAACCTAACTGACCAAGAGAGCTCATCGTGAACCAGGCCTCGCCTCTGACCGCTTCGCATCACATGCAGCCGCCCGCTGCAGCCAGCGACGTGCGTTACGAGCCCAGCCTGGCCACGGGGGCCGATTACATCTCGCTGCTGAAGCCACGGGTCATGTCGCTCGTGATCTTCACCGCTCTGGTCGGGCTCGTGATCGCGCCCGGCCAACTGCACCCGGTGCTCGGCTTCACCGCTTTGCTCTGCATCGCGGTCGGCGCCGGCGCCGCCGGTGCGCTGAATATGTGGTACGAAGCCGATATCGACGCGGTGATGGAGCGCACCGCCGATCGACCGCTGCCAACCGGCCGGATCGGCCGCGATGAGGCGCTCACCTTCGGCCTGATCCTCTCCGTTTTCTCCGTCGTGACCATGGGCCTGATGGTCAATGTGCTCGCGGCCGGCCTGCTCGCATTCACGATCTTCTTCTATGCCGTGGTCTACACCATATGGCTGAAGCGGTTCACCGCGCAGAACATCGTCATCGGCGGCGCCGCCGGCGCATTTCCCCCGATGATCGGCTGGGCCGCATCGACCGGCACCGTCAGTCTCGAATCGATCCTGCTGTTCCTGATCATCTTCTTCTGGACGCCCCCGCATTTCTGGGCGCTCTCGCTGTCGCGCTCCGACGATTATGCGCGCGCCGGCGTCCCGATGCTGCCGGTCGTGGCCGGCGCCGAAGAGACGAAGCGCCAGATCCTGATCTATTCCGCAATCCTGATGCCGATCGGCATGTCGCCGTGGCTGTTTGGCTTTGCCGGCGCGATCTATGGCGGGCTGTCGACGCTGGGCGGCGCGATCATGATCGGGCTTTCGGTCCGTCTGCGCCGCGCCGGCGGCGCGGAGGCGGACCGCATCGCCAAGCAGCTCTTCGGCTTCTCGGTCCTTTATCTGTTCATTCTCTTTGCGGTGTTGCTGGTCGAAGGCGGTTTCGGTCTGACCTTTGGCCGGCTGCCCTGGTGAGCCCCATGACCGACGACAACGAAAAGGGCATCGTGCTGACCGAGGAGCAGAAGCGGGCGCGTCGCAGCCGGTCGATTGCGATCGCAGTGACGCTCGCAGCGCTCGTCGTCCTGTTTTACGTGATCACCCTCGTCAAGGGCCCCGGGGTCCTGCAACGGCCGTTGTGACATCATGAGCGACACCAAGCACTCTCCCGCCAAATCGACCCGCCGCGACATGCTCGTTGCCGGCGCATGCGGCGCCTTCGTTGCCGGCATGGTCGGCCTGTCCTATGCGTCGGTCCCGCTCTACGACTGGTTCTGCCGCGTCACCGGCTTCAACGGCACGACGCAGATCGCGACCTCGGCGCCGTCCGAGATTTCCGATCGCATCATCACCGTGCGTTTCGATTCAAACGTCGGTGCCGGTCTGCCCTGGCGCTTCGTCCCCGAGCGCCCGTCGATCGAGGTGCGCATCGGCGAAGTCGTGACTTTCAACTATTCGGTCATCAACCAGTCGGCGCGCGAAACGACGGGCGTCGCGTCCTACAACGTCGCCCCGCTGAACTGGGGCGCGTATTTCCAGAAGATCAACTGCTTCTGCTTCACCGACCAGACGCTGAAGGCGGGCGAGAAGCGCGACATGACGGTTGTCTTCTATGTCGATCCGGCGCTGCTCAAGGACAGCGACGCGCGCGACCACAACACCATTACCCTGTCCTACACTTTCTACCCGCAGCGCGAGTCGCAGCGGCCGCTGGCGGAAAGCAAGACGGGATCGGGACGGATTTAGGTTTCACGGATACGAACGGCGGCTTTCCTTCCGTTCGCAAGCTTTGAATGGAGACGATGAAAATGGCGGGCGCTACCAAGCACCATGACTACCACCTGGTCGATCCAAGCCCCTGGCCGGTGATCGCCTCGGTGTCGGCCTTTGTTCTCGCGGTCGGTGCGATCGGATGGATGCACAACATGTTCACCGGCGCTCCGCTAGTGTTCGCGGCCGGCGTGCTCGGTGTGCTCTATTGCATGTTCGGCTGGTGGCGCGATGTCATCCTGGAGGCGGAGCATGGCGGCCACCACACCCGCGTGGTGCAGCTTCACCACCGCTACGGGATGATCCTGTTCATCGCCTCGGAAGTGATGTTCTTCGTCGCCTGGTTCTGGGCCTATTTCAACGTCGCGCTGTTCCCGGACGCGGCCAATGAAGTGGCCCGCACCGCCGCCATCGGCGGCGTGTGGCCCCCCAAGGGCATCGAAACCTTCGATCCCTGGCTTCTGCCGCTGCTCAATACGCTGATCCTGCTCACCTCGGGCACCACCGTGACCTGGGCGCACCATGCCCTGCTCGAAGGCGACCGCGAAGGCCTGAAGAAGGGTCTGTGGCTGACGGTCATCCTGGGCGCGATCTTCACCTGCGTGCAGGCTTACGAATACAGCCACGCCACCTTCGCCTTCTCCGGCAACATCTACGGCGCGACCTTCTTCATGGAGACCGGCTTCCACGGTTTCCACGTGCTGGTCGGCACGATCTTCCTGATCGTTTGCCTCATCCGCGCCTATGCCGGCCATTTCACGCCGAAGCAGCATCTCGGCTTCGAATTCGCGGCCTGGTACTGGCACTTCGTCGACGTGGTGTGGATCTTCCTGTTCGCTGCGATCTATGTCTGGGGCTATGGCGGCCCGGTCGCAGGCGCGGCGCACTAGTGCTGCAACCACTGTTACAAAAGGGGCGGCTTGGCCGCCCCTTTTTGCTTCCCAAATCGCTATTGCAGGGCGTTCAAGACGCGCATAGCTGGTGGGCGAGGATCGCTACA
Source organism: Pseudomonadota bacterium (assembly GCA_023390695.1). The sequence goes on from JAEWCJ010000156.1 coordinate 3,414, forward strand.
TGACCGGACAATCACCCTCTCCCTTCGTCGCCGGACTGTCCTGCCGCTGCCCGCGCTGCGGCAACGGCAAATTGTTCGACGGCCTGTTCACGCTGCAACCAAGGCCGCAATGCGACGTCTGCGGCCTCGATTACAACTTCATCGATTCGGCTGACGGACCCGCGATCTTCGTCATGCTGGGCGGCGGGTTCATCGTCGTCTTCGCCGCGCTCATCGTCGAGGTCATGTATCAGCCGCCCTTCTGGCTGCATGCGGCGATCTGGCTGCCGCTGATTCTCATCGTCACGCTGTTGCCGCTGCGACCGATCAAGGGGCTACTGATCGCCTTGCAATATCACCACAAGGCCTCCGAAGGGGAGGTCGGGATACGGACGCCGAAGAGATGACGGCGGCCGCGCGGCACAGCACCCGCTCTGTGGTTATTGCGACGGTTGCCACGGCGATCGCCCTCGCGATCCTGATCGGGCTGGGGCTTTGGCAGCTCGACCGCCTGACCTGGAAACAGGCGCTGATTGCCACGCTGCAGGACCGCCTGGCGGCCGCGCCCGTCGATCTGCCCCCTCCCGCGGCCTGGGCAGGTCTGATCCAGGACGATGCCGAATTCCGGCGCGTGAAGCTGCGGGTGGACTTTCTGGATCTGCCGCTGGCGTCCGTCTATGCAGGGGCTCCCGCCTTGCGCGGCGATATCAAATCGCCCGGGTATTTCGTATTCGTCCCGGCACGTCTGACAAGCGGCGAGATCGTGGTGGTCAATACCGGCTGGGTGCCGCCCGACCGGCAGTTCCAGCGCCCCGGCGGCAATCATGAGATCACCGGCTATCTGCGCTGGCCGGAGCAGCCGAGCCTGTTCGTGAGCGACCACGATTCTTCGGGTGAGACCTGGTTCGTCCGCGACCATCGCGCCATGGCGCAGACCCGCGGCTGGGGCGAGGTCGCTCCCTTCTATATCGACCTGGAAGCTCCGGTGCCTGACGGCGGGCTG
>JAEWCJ010000066.1 GCA_023390695.1 Pseudomonadota bacterium
GGCTCGTCCATGCCGCCATAGAGATGGTTGAGGAACATCTCCTTGGTCAGCGTCGTGCCCTTGCGCAGCGAGAGCAGCTCGAGCATCTGGTATTCCTTGCCGGTCAGATGCACGCGGGCGCCGTTCACTTCCACCGTTTTCTGGTCGAGATTGACCACCAGGTCGCCGGTATTGATGACCGACTGGGCATGACCCTTGGAGCGGCGCACGATCGCATGAATGCGGGCGATCAACTCGTCCTTGTGGAAAGGCTTGGTCAGGTAGTCATCGGCGCCGAAGCCGAGACCGCGGACCTTGTCCTCGATGCCAGCCAGGCCAGAAAGGATGAGGATCGGCGTCTTCACCTTCGAGACCCGAAGGGAGCGCAATACCTCGTAGCCCGACATGTCAGGCAAATTCAAATCCAATAGGATGATATCGTAGTCGTACAGCTTGCCCAGATCGACACCTTCCTCGCCGAGGTCGGTGGTATAAACGTTGAAGCTCTCGGATTTGAGCATCAACTCGATCGATTGCGCTGTCGCGCTATCATCCTCAATCAGCAAAACGCGCATGCCAGTCCCCTCTTTCGCCGCTGCGGGGCTTAAGGTCGGCACGCCGCAGGGGCGGCCCTCGAAAACGCTTCCGTAACGCTACGATTCGAGAACACTAATTTGACATGGTTAACAAAACCTGATTCTCAGTTGCAAGCATTACTAGGCACAAAATGTCGAATCGGCCTAAAATCTTTCAACGTAAGGGTTTTCTACCACGCGTCAGTTCATGTTCCACTTTAAGAGTTGGCGTTAACCGACTCTCCGGACTCGCCGCTTCCATTCTGGTCCTGGCGGATCCGCGTTTCGTCGCGAAACGGTGACGCAATGATTAACGACGCGAGTAAACAGGCGGTTAAAATTCGACTGACCGGAAACCTTTCATGAAGGCTTTGGCCGAGCAGATCGGTGAGCTCGACGCGGTCGAGATTTACGGCCGGGTGGTGGGGGTGCGTGGCCTCATGGTGGAGGTGGCCGGTCCCATCCATGCGATGTCTGTCGGGGCGCGGGTGCTGGTGGAGACGGCGCCGGGCCGGCTGATCGCCTGCGAGGTGGTGGGGTTCACCGGCGCGCAGGCGCTGCTGCTGCCTTTCTCCGATCTGGAGGGGGTGCGGCGCGGCTGCCGCGCCATCGTGACCGGTGTGCCGGGGCAGGTGCGGCCGACGCAAGGCTGGCTCGGCCGGGTGGTCAACGCGATGGGCGAGCCGATCGATGGCAAAGGTCCGCTGCCGACGGGGCCGGACCCGGTGTCGTTCCGCAACAACCCGCCGCCGGCGCATGCCCGCCAGCGGGTGGGCGGTCCGCTCGATCTCGGCGTGCGCGCACTCAATACCTTCACCACCTGCTGCACCGGCCAGCGCATGGGCATCTTCGCCGGTTCCGGCGTCGGCAAGTCGGTGCTGCTGTCGATGATGGCGCGCAACGTGAAGGCGGACGTGTCGGTCATTGGCCTGGTAGGCGAGCGCGGCCGCGAGGTGCAGGAATTCCTGCAGGAGGATCTGGGCGAGGCGGGCCTGGCGCGCTCGGTGGTCGTGGTCGCGACATCCGACGAGCCGGCGCTGATGCGGCGGCAGGCGGCGTATCTGACGCTCGCCATCGCCGAATATTTCCGCGACGAAAAGAAGAGCGTTCTGGTGCTGATGGACTCGGTCACGCGCTTTGCGATGGCGCAGCGCGAGATCGGATTGTCGGCCGGTGAGCCACCCACCGCCAAGGGCTATACGCCGACCGTGTTTACGGAATTGCCGCGCCTGCTCGAGCGCGCCGGTCCCGGCACAGTAGAGCAGGGGTCGATCACCGGCATCTTCACGGTGCTGGTGGACGGCGACGACCACAACGAGCCGGTAGCGGATGCCGTGCGCGGCATTCTCGACGGCCATATCGTCATGCAGCGCTCGATCGCCGAGCGCGGCCGCTATCCCGCCATCAACATTCTCAAATCGGTGTCCCGCACGATGCCGCGGGCGGCCGATCCGAAATATTTACCGCTCGTTAACCAGGCCAAGCAGGTGATGGCGACCTATGCCGACATGGAAGAACTGATCCGGCTCGGCGCCTATCGGCCCGGTTCCAGTGCCGAGGTGGACGAGGCGATCCGGCTGCACAAGCCGCTGGAGGCGTTTCTCGGCCAGGGCAAGGACGAAGCCACCGGTCTCCTTGAGGGATATCAGCAACTTGAACAAATCCTCCCGGTCTTGGATACGGAAAAATAACGTTAGCCGGACACAATCTCGCCGATTGTGTAATCCGCGCCCGGTTGTTGCGGGCGCGGCCCTCGCTTGTTGTGGGGCTTCGGGGAGTATGAGTCGATGAAGTCACGAGATACATTGATCCGGTTGCGGAAATTCCAGGTGGACGAAAAGCGTCGCCGGGCCGCCCAGATCGAAAGCATGATTGCCGAGTTCGAGCGGATGACCGCCGATCTCGACCGTGAGATCAAGTCCGAGCAGGAAAAGGTCGGCATTTCCGATCCCGCGCATTTCGCCTATCCGACCTATGCCAAGGCCGCCAAGCAGCGGCGTGAGAATCTGCAGCGCTCAGCGGACGATCTGCGCGTGCAGCTCGACGCCGCCAAGGGCGAACTCGCCGAAGCCTTCGAGGAATTGAAGAAGGTCGAACTGCTCAACGAGCGCGACCAGGCCAACGAGCGTGCCGAGCAGAATGCGCTGGAGCAGCGCGAACTCGATTCCATCGGCATCATGCGAATCCGCGACGCCGTGCGCGCATAGTCATCCGATAAATTTTCGTCTGCTGCGTCATGGCCGGGCTTGGCACCGCAAGTTGGGTGCCCGACTTGCGGCTTTAACAATTTCCGCAACTCGGGCAAGCCCGGGTTGCGATGCCATCTCGCATAGATTGGCACCGTGCCAGCCCGATCGGGATGCGCGGGTCAAGCCCGCGCATGACGCGGAATAAGCGGCGTCGCCGATCGTTCCTCACTCCACCTTCATGCCGAGCGCGTGCACCCGCTTGGCCCATTCGGCGACATCGGGGCGTCAGGATGCGGTCGGACAGGCCGTGCCTGGACATGCATTTCTCCCCGCGGCCTCTTTTTTTCGGCTGGGCCTGTGCGCGGATTGGATGAGGCAGAGACGGCGAAGACAAAAGATGTCTATGTGACGTGGACATGGTGCCGCGGGCATGCGCCATCGCCCGTATTCTTTGACGGCGCCGGGTGCGCCCGATCCCTTTTTCCATTCCGAAACGAAATGGAGCGCCGGGAGGCGCCTCGGGTGCTGCGCGACGGCACCCTTTGGCAGAGCCTTGCGATCGGCCCTGCCGCGCGCCTACGGCCCGTTCCGGTTACCCGGAGGGACCGCTTGCGAGGCGCGCGCGCCCAGTGACGTAGGGCGCTGCGCCACCCGGCGCTCCACCAATTCCCGCATCCAAACGCCCGCCGAACACGCGCGCCTCTGCACGCCGTTCCCGCTCCCGTT
>JAEWCJ010000164.1 GCA_023390695.1 Pseudomonadota bacterium
GTGCTATCCCTTGTCCCGGCCGGTTTCCAGGCACGGGGACACACTTGAAAGACATCATCGAGAAGCTCGACCTCCGCCGCAAGGACGCCGAGCTCGGCGGCGGGCAGACCCGCATCGAGGCGCAGCACAAGCGCGGCAAGCTGACCGCGCGCGAGCGCATCGAGCTCTTGCTCGACAAGGGCTCGTTCGAGGAAATCGACATGTTCGTCGAGCACCGCTCGGCCGACTTCGGCATGGAGAAGCAGAAGATCCCCGGCGACGGCGTCGTCACCGGCTGGGGCACGGTGAACGGCCGCACCGTGTTCCTGTTCTCCAAGGACTTCACCGTGTTCGGCGGCTCGCTGTCGGAGACGCACGCGCAGAAGATCGTCAAGGTGCAGGACATGGCGCTGAAGGCGCGCAGCCCTATCATTGGCCTGTTCGATGCCGGCGGCGCGCGCATCCAGGAGGGCGTCGCCGCGCTCGGCGGCTATGGCGAGGTGTTCAAGCGCAACGTGATCGCGTCGGGCGTCATCCCACAGATCAGCGTCATCATGGGGCCGTGCGCAGGCGGCGACGTCTATTCGCCGGCGATGACCGACTTCATCTTCATGGTGAAGGACACGAGCTACATGTTCGTCACCGGCCCGGATGTGGTGAAGACTGTGACCAACGAGGTCGTCACCGCGGAGGAACTTGGCGGCGCCTCGGTGCACGCGACGAAGTCGTCTGTCGCCGATGGCGCCTTCGAGAACGATGTCGAAGCACTCTTGCAGATGCGCCGTCTGATCGACTTTCTGCCTGCCAACAACACCGCCGGCGTGCCGCACTGGCCGAGCGAGGACGATCCCGACCGCACCGACAATTCCCTCGACACGCTGATCCCCGACAATCCGAACAAGCCCTACGACATGAAGGAACTGATCCTGAAGGTCGTGGACGAGGGCGACTTCTTCGAGATCTCCCCGAATTTTGCGAAGAACATCGTCACCGGCTTCGGCCGCGTCGCCGGGCGCAGCGTCGGCATCGTCGCCAACCAGCCGATGGTGCTGGCGGGCGTGCTCGACAGCGACGCCTCGCGCAAGGCGGCGCGCTTCGTGCGCTTCTGCGATGCCTTCGAAATTCCCATCGTCACTTTTGTCGACGTGCCGGGCTTCCTGCCGGGCACGGCGCAGGAATATGGCGGCCTGATCAAGCACGGGGCGAAGCTGCTCTTCGCCTATTCGCAGGCCACCGTGCCGCTGGTCACCGTCATCACGCGCAAGGCCTTCGGCGGCGCCTACGACGTGATGGCCTCAAAGCATGTCGGCGGCGATCTCAATTACGCCTGGCCGACCGCGCAGATCGCGGTGATGGGCGCGAAGGGCGCGGTGGAGATCATCTTCCGCGCAGACATCGGCGATCCGGAGAAAATTGCCGCGCGCACGAAGGAATATGAGGAGCGTTTCCTGTCGCCGTTCGTGGCCGCCGAGCGCGGCTATATCGATGAAGTGATCATGCCGCATTCGACCCGCAAGCGCATCGCCCGCGCGCTCGCCATGCTGCGCGGGAAGAAGGTCGAGATGCCGGCGCGGAAGCACGATAATTTGCCGGTGTGATTTTGATCAATCCGGGAAGACGCATTGATGGAATGGGTTCAAAACCATCCTGCCATCGCAACAGCAATCATTGCGGTGGCCGGCGCAATCGCAGGTGGTTTGATTGCGGCCGGTGCAAAATTTGTCTTTGATTTCTATCTCTCGGAGAGAATAAAACGACGCTGGCGAACAGTCGATATAAAGCGCCAATATTCGGCACAAATCATTCGTGCCGCCGATGAACTTGCCAGCCGTCTTGATAATCTGAGCCGTCATTTGGCGGATGGGATGGCCACAAAGTGGCTAAGGCCTCTTGATGAAGAGTCCGAGACGCCGAATATCGCGTTTCATCGCTACTATTTTTCGAGCAGCTTGTATCTGCTAGCTCAACTAATTGCCTGGATCGAGGTGCTCAAGCGTGAGCAAATTTTCCTTGATTTTGCGACCGTGCGTGAGACGCGCAGATTTAATTCACATCTGGAATTGTTGTATTCTGTCTTAAGTTATTCTGCGCTTACCGGTGCCGACAGTGAACGTCAGCCGAAGAATTATTGGATTTACTATCACTACCTTGGAGGTGTTGGGCAGTCGCTGTTCATAGGCAAGGGCGACAACAACCTTCGATGCCTTACCTTTCACGAATTTTGTTCGAAGTTTGATTCCAAAGATGGAGACTTTCGAAATTGGATGCGGGAAGTCGAGGCATTGATTGTCAATCTCTCCGTCGATGGTGATGATGTTCGATGGAGACGCCTTCAAATGCTTCGGTTATGTCTCGATCAATTCTTGAACTTTGCTGACCCAAAAATGTTGCGTACGACAAGAAATCGAATGCAGCCGAAAGATATACCGGAGGATATTTGTCAACAGGTGGCTAAGCAGGCAAGGTATTTTGGGCTGAAGATCAAAGCCTGAGAAGCGTAGCCCGGATGCAGCGAAGCAAGGGTAGCCCGGATGGAGCGAAGCGAAATCCGAGGACGAATGCTCTTAAAATCCCGCATTCCGCTTCGCTGCATGCGGGCTACAATATAAGGGCGTCGGCTTAAAAAGGGTGGGGCTCATGCCAACGGTCCTGCGCTGGGGGCCTTATCGCGCCTTCTTCTATTCCAACGAGGGCGACGAACCCGCGCATGTCCATGTCCGGGCTGGCGACAAAGAAGCTAAATTCTGGCTTCATGACGTGGCTGTCGCCGTCAACGCTGGGTTTCCAGCCCATGAAATCGGCGATATTGTGCGGCATCTCAAGATTCACCGGGACCGCCTGCAGAGCGCATGGCAAGAGCACTTTGAAACATGAGCACTTTGGAAATTGACGTCGGCGATCTGCGGGCCCGGTCAGTGGATTTCACCGCCACCGAGTTGGTGGTGACGCTTGTCGATGGCCGCCGCATTGCCACGCCGCTCGACTGGTATCCCAAGCTGAAAGCGGCCTCGGCCGATGCTCGCGCTGACTTTGAAATCATGCCGATGGGCATTCACTGGCCACAGCTCGATGAAGACCTGAGCATCGCCGGCATGCTCAAGGGACGGCGCGCGACCTGAATTTCGCCTTATCCTGTTTTCACAAAAGCAACCCCGCAAGAACAAGGATTACCATGCAGAAACTCACCCGCGCCGCACTCATGTCTGCCGCGCTCGCCTTCACGACAATTGGAACCATCGCAATGACAGAAGACGCCGCCGCCCAATCCAAGCCCGTCACCACGCCGTCCGGCCTGCAGATGACCGACACGGCGGTCGGCAAGGGCGCGCAGCCGAAGCAGGGGCAGACCGCGGTGGTGCATTACACCGGCTGGCTCTACACCAACGGGCAGAAGGGTCAGAAATTCGATTCCTCGGTCGATCGCGGCCAGCCGTTCGAGTTTCCGGTCGGCGCCGGGCGCGTGATCCGCGGCTGGGACGAGGGCGTCGCCAGCATGAAGGTCGGCGGCAAGCGCACGCTGGTGATCCCGCCGGAGCTCGGTTATGGCGCGCGCGGCGCCGGCGGCGTGATCCCGCCGAACGCGACGCTGATCTTCGATGTCGAACTGCTCGGCGTGAAGTGATCCGGCGCTCGCCTCGGTGACCACCTTCTTCGCCTTCCTGCATCATCTTGCCGCCTTCGCGCTGGTCGGCGCGCTCGCGGTCGAACTGGTGCTGGTGCATGCGGAGATCACGCTCGCCAATCTGCGCCGCCTGCTGGTGGCCGATGCCGTGCTCGGCATGGCCGCCGGCACGGTGCTGATCGTGGGCCTTGTGCGCGTCTTTCTGCTGGAGAAGGGCGCGGATTATTACTTCTCGAACATGGCCTTCATCATCAAGTTCGGCGTGTTCCTGGGCATCGGCGCGCTGTCGCTGATGCCGACGCTGAATTTCCTCTCCTGGCGCAAGGATCTGCGCGCCGGCCGCCTGCCGGAGATCGAGCCAAAGCGTTTCGCCATGATCCAGGCGACGGTGCACGGCGAACTCGCCGCCGTTGCCGTCATTCTCCTGTGCGCCGCCCTTATGGCACGGGGCGGGTGGGTGTAGGCGCCAAGGTCTGCGGCGCCGGGCGCGCGAAGGCTGTCCAGTTGGTCAAGCAGCGCCTTCGCGCGACGCCGTCTGACACATTCCATCGACATGCTTTGAAACACGCTTGGGCCGGAACCTTCGCGCGCGTCGTCCGTTCGTCCCTGTGGATACGTCCCGGGAACCCGCAACACGGAGAACTCAGATGCCGACCCCGCAGGAACTGGAAGCGCGTTTCTGGGATGCGCTTACCTCCGACCGCACGATGATGCTTGGGCTCGACGGCGTGGAAGACGGGCATGCGCGGCCGATGACCGCGATTGTCGAGAATGAGCGGAGCCCGATCTGGTTCTTCACCGCAATGGACACCGCCATTATCCGGCATCTCGCGGACGGCGACCGCGCCATCGCGACCTTCGTCTCCAAGGGCCACGATATCTACGCCACGCTGCATGGCAGCCTGCATCTCGACAATGACCGCGCGGTGATCGACCGGCTGTGGAATCCCTATATTGCCGCCTGGTTCGAGGGCGGCAAGAACGATCCCAAGCTGGCGCTGCTGCGCTTCGATGCCGAGCGCGCGGAGATCTGGCAGGATGCGTCGAGCCTCTTCTCCGGCCTCAAGCTGATGTTCGGCGCCGATCCCAAAGAGGAATACAGGGACAAGGTGGCCGAGGTCTCGCTGCGCTAGATCGCGGCGCATCGCGCATCAGGCCGGCGCCGCGCTCCGCAATGATGGTGCGGGAGTCTCGGCGCCAAATGCCTTTGTCCTGCCGGAACGGTGGTGTCTTTCCGGATGTGCCGCCGTTCGCGCCGCGATGGCAGGATCAGATGCCCCAATAGGCGCGCTGCGGATAGGGTGGCGACCGGTCGCCCCAGTCGAACGCATCGCCGTCGAGTTCGCACATGCCGGCGCGCAATTCCTCGAGCGACAATTCGGTCTGGAAGGCATGGCGTTCCGGGTCGTATTTCAGCGCATGCCACAAGATCGGATAATGGTGCACGTCGGTGCCGAGAAAGCCGCTGTGCCGTACGACGGTGTAGGCGACCGCGCCCGTCGTCTTGTCCAGCATCAGGCGCTCGATGGTGCCGAGCTTCTCGCCGTCGCGGCCATAGACCACGCAGCCTTCCACGCGATCGCTGGGAACCAGGATGTGGGTCATGGTCGCCTCCTTGCGCCGGTGATGTCCTATCATTCTGGGGAAGCCGCATTCCGGCAGGATGTTCCGCCCTGCGGCCAAAGATCACGCCGGTGCGGTTCGCCGTCGCTGCGGGCGGCGTCGCCGGGCGGCTGTTCAAGGCCTGCCATACGCCTTCATTTCCCTTGCCGGAGGTGTGGCGGCGGCGCAGTCTTCGGACAACCGCCGGTAAGAGCGGGTGTGACCAGCCTGCTTCAGCAACGACATCCCAGGGGAGGATTGAAATGGCTGCGATCAATGTCCGTAAGATCAATGTCCGTAATATGTCATGCTGCACGACGTCATGCCGCGTCTTCGGCGCCGCGGCGATCGTTCTGGCGGCCCTCGCCGCCGGTGCGCCCGCATCCGCGCAATATCCGGAACGTCCGGTGACGCTGATCGTGCCTTATGGCGCCGGCGGCGGCACCGACATCACCGCGCGCATGCTGGCCAAGGATCTGGAAGCGGTGCTCGGCAAGCCGGTGACGGTGGAGAACCGCGCCGGCGGCGGCGGCTGGGTCGGCTGGGGCTCGCTCGCCAAGGCCGCCCCCGACGGCTACACCATCGGCTATCTCAACGTGCCCTCGATGTATGCCGGCTATCTCGACCGGCAATACAATCGCAGCGAGACGCTCGACAGTTTCACGCCTCTGATGAATCACGTGCTCGACTACAACGTCTGGGCGGTGAAGGCGGATTCGCCGTTCAAGAGCGTGAAGGACGTGGTGGACGCGGCGAAGAAGGCGCCGGATTCGATCAGCGTGTCGGCGTTCGGCGCGGGGTCCGACGATCATCTTGCCATCCTGTCGATGCAAGCGGAGAACGGGATCAAATTGATCACCGTGCACCACAAGTCGACGGCGGACGCGAAAACCGGTGCGCTCGGCGGCCACATTCAGGTGCTCGGCGCCAACATTTCCGAAGTCGCGGAGGAGGCCCGCGCCGGCACCATCCGTATTCTCGGCGTGATGGCGCCCGAGCGTTCGCCATTCCTGCCCAACGCGCCCACCTTCAAGGAGCAGGGCTTCAATCAGGTCTGGTCGGTGTCGCGCGGCCTCGCCGCGCCTGCGGGGCTGCCGAAATACGTGCGCGAGCCGCTCACCGCCGCGCTGGAAAAGACGCTCACGT
>JAEWCJ010000168.1 GCA_023390695.1 Pseudomonadota bacterium
GGCTGGAGGATGCGACCGAGCGCCGCCGCCGTGCCGTCGGGCGCGGGCGCCGCGCACTCGACGTGCTCGACGAGGTCAAGCTGGGTTTGCTGAGCGGCCGCCTTGACGGCTCGCTTCTGGGCCGCCTCAAGGCGCTGTCCGAGGACCTCAAACAGGACAGCGGGGACCAGGGCCTGAACGCCGTCCTGACCGAGATCGACCTGCGGGTGGAGGTCGAAATCGCCAAAATGACCCGCCCCTGACGCCCAAGCCTTTTTCAAATCCCAAATATTTCAAGGGGTTGGCTGCTCACCGTTTGGGCGGCATGCCGTATAATTGGCAGTTGTCGGCCCCCGCCCTCCAAGGCTATAAGCCAGCCCCCACAAGGGCGATGCACCGGCTAACGGAAGACGGGAGTACGGAATGCCTTCGGACAAGACCAAAGAGTATCGGCCGTCCGAGAAGGAGCCTTTCATGAACGAAAGGCAGCGCGACTATTTCCGTGCCAAGCTGTTGGCCTGGAAAGAAGACATCCTGAAGGAAGCGCGCGAAACCCTTCAGCATCTGCAGGACGAGAACCAGAACCATCCCGATCTGGCCGACCGCGCCAGCTCGGAGACCGACCGTGCCATCGAATTGCGGGCCCGCGACCGCCAGCGCAAGCTGATCGCCAAGATCGACGCTGCCCTGCAGCGCATCGACGACGGCACCTACGGCTATTGCGAGGAGACCGGCGAGCCGATTTCGCTCAAGCGGCTGGAAGCCCGCCCGATCGCCACATTGTCGGTCGAGGCCCAGGAGCGGCACGAGCGGCGCGAACGCGTCTATCGCGACGATTGATCGTGCCGGAGCGGCCTACCGCGCAAACGTCCATGCCGCGCGGCGTGGGCGCGTTCATCGATTGATCCGCGCGGCTCAGGCCCATCGTCTGACGGGACGCCCGTAGCCGGCGGATCGCTCCGGCTCGGCCTTGCGGCCGGCCCGGGTCGCGATCATGTCGTCGATGAAGCGCGGTTTGTGGAAGTAAAAGCCCTGCGCCAGCAGGATGCTGGTCTTGGCTCTCAGATAGGTGAGTTCTTCCCGCGTCTCGACGCCCTCGGCGACCAGATAGAGGTCGAGCGTTTTGGCAAGCGATTCGATCGAGCGCAAAATGCTCTGGCTGCGCGGGCGGCTATGGATCGACGAGATAAACGAGCGGTCGATCTTGAGTTCGTCGGCGGTGATGTCGGCCAGCGTCGACAGCGAAGAATAACCGGTCCCGAAATCGTCGATCGAGATCTTGATCCCTGCCTCCCGCAGCACGGGGAGGATCTGGGATTGGAAAATGCCGGCCTTGACGAAGGATTCTTCCGTCAATTCGAGCATGAAGTTTCCGGCGCGGCCGGAATTGGCGATGTGGCGCGTGAGCACTTTCATGAAAAGGGGACTCGACGCCTGCTTGGCGGATACGTTGACGCTGTAGGTCATGTCGCGTCCGAACCAAAGGTCCAGTTGCGGCAGCTTTCCGACAAGCTCTCCGACCAGCATGGTGGCAATGTCGTCGAGCAGCCCGAGTTCGCCGGCAAGCTGCAGGAAGGTTCCGGGAGCGTGCACAACGCCCTGGCCGTCCACCCAGCGAACAAGCGCCTCAAAACCGCGAATGTCGCCGGTGCGAAGATCGACCTTGGGCTGCAGGGCGCATCGGAACTCTTGGCGCTCGATTGCAGTGCGAAGGTTTTGCTCGAGCGCCATGCGCTCGGTCATCTGCTGGCCGAGCGATTTGCTGAAATAGGCGACGCTGCCCTTGGAGGACAGCTTGGCTTGATACATCGCGGCGTCCGCATTGCGCCGCAACGTATCGTAATCGCGTCCGTGAACGGGATAGAGCGCAACGCCGATGGAGCCCGATATCTTGACCTCGATTCCCTCGATATTGAATGGCTTGTGCAGGAGCCTGCGAATTCTGTTGATCAGCGCATTGATGCCGCGCCGGTCGAACGCCGAATCCAGAATCACCACGAACTCGTCGCCGCTGATCCGGCCCAGCACGTCCGTGGACCTGATCTGCGACGTGATGCGTTCGGAAACCTCTTTCAGCAGGATGTCGCCGGTCTCGTGGCCGTAATAGTCGTTCACCCGTTTGAAGTCGTCGAGATCGATGAACGCCAGCGCCAGTTTCTCGTCCTGTCCCTTGCGCGCGATCATGCCATCGAGGATGTCCTTGATATGCGCACGGTTCGGCAGGCCCGTCAGTTGGTCGTGATTGGCCCGGAAGGCGAGCGCCTTCTGGCTCTTTCGCAGTTTCTCGGTCAGATCCTTGAGCCGGTGACTTTCAACCTCGGTCTGGTATGCGTTCCGCGTCGCCAGCGCGTGCGAGGCCAGCAGCGAGAATTTCTTCGCAAGCGCCACGTGAGAGCGGTCAAAGCCTGTGGCGCCCTCGGGACGAAGCAGCACGAGAAGGCCGCGGCGTTCCCGCACGCGCAAGGGCAGGTACAGCGCCGGCTGCCCTTCCTTTATGCCCAGGGCGCCGTCCTGTGCGCACAGCGTCAGGTCGTGACTGGCAAGCGTGGTGACGATCCGGCCGGCCAGCACCTTCGCCAATTTGGGCAGCAGCATCCAGCGCGATTCCAGAAACTGGGAATGGCTGGATGCGGCACATTCGAGCATTTCTGCCGTCTCGTCCGGCTGCACAAGGACGACGGCATGCGAGGCGTCGAATACCGGCAACAGCGCGGAAAAGACGCCCGCGAACGGATCGTCCGTTCCCTGCACGACCAGAAGCGCGTCGAGGGCCTGGAGCAGGAGATTCGCATGCGCGGTTTCGGTGCGGAGCACATCAAGCTCGCGCCGCATCGAAACAATCGTTTCGCGTAGCTCCTCAGACCCTTCCATGATGTTTATCGGCCAAATGCGATTGCCGAGATCATCAGATTGCCGTGCGCGTTGCGGTCAAGCACGAAGCCTTGCTCGCCGAACGTGAAGCAGCCGATAAAGGGCTGTCCGAGAAAGCTCTCGGAAATGGTGTGCGACACCCGCTCCATCTGATCGCCCACCGCGATCTTGCAGCCGGCGCAATAGACGATGAGGCCGCCGGCGAGATTCGAGGCGCCGCCGGGGATCTGCGATGCGGCCGCTGCCGCAACCTTTCCGGCGCGGTCCACGAGCCGCGACTTGTCGCCCCGCATGCTGTAGAGGCGCGTGCCTTCCTCGAATTCGGCGAAGGTGGTGATGGCGCCGCCCTTCTTGATCTGTTCGGGATGCACCACGAGATACTGGGTCACATCCTCGATCTTGCCGGCATCGATGCCGAGCGGATGCATGCTGGTTTCGAACAGGATGTTGCCGCCGGTCGCAAGCTTCTCGGAGAGGAAGCCGCCGACCCAGCGGTTATACACCTCCGCCGCGGGCTGGCCGTCGATGGACATGATCTGGCGGCCGCGCGCCTGGGTGACGATCCCGCTGCCGCCGTTTGCTGCATAGGCCACTTTCGTGACGACGCCGCTTGCACCCGCCGGTTCGTAGCCGCCCTGAAAGGCGAAGCCGATGCCGCCGGATGAGAAGAGTGCGGCGACGACGATGCTGTCCGTCAGGGCGCCCTGCGGGCCGAATTGCCGCCATTGTCCGGCGACGGAGTTGTCGGCGGAACTGCCGCCGATGATCGGGCAGCGATCGCCGACGATCCGGCGCAATCCCGCAATCACCGTCTCCTCCTGGCCGGGGGCCTGGAATATCCAGATGAGTTCCGGAAGTTCGCCGGCGCATCCCGCTTCTTCCAATGCGGCGTGAAGAGCGCGTTCCGCGCAGCCTGCAATGTCGCCTTCCAGCTTTGCCGATCCGACGCCGTAATCGCCGTCCGGATCCTCGATCAGCAATAATCCGATGGAGCCGGCGCCGCCGAGCCCGTGCTGGCTCATGGAGCCGCCGCATGACGTTCCGCCAATCACGGGAACGCCGGCAAACCTCGACTGCATGAATTTGTGTATCAGCGCGTCGTCATGATCGGCGTCGTAGAAGATGCAGATCAGCGAGGGATTGCTTTTGATATCCCTGCAGCTTTCTTCGATTTTCGAGAGTGCTTGTCGTGTGTCGGGGTCGGCAAAGACAACAGAATGCAGGGAAACCATTTCGAATGCTCACGGAGAAAGGGGCTGTAATCTCCATTATCCGTCAGGCCTTAACGGGATGCCTTTCGTTTTCCGCGATGCTTTCTTTAAAGTGCATGCAAAGTTAACTGCAATCGGCACGAGAACCGAAACAGCCGGAATATCAAGCGCGATACGCCAGGTTGGAATGGCTGTCGGCCCCGCCTCTCGGACAAAAAAAAGACGCCTAAAGTTTTAATCGCCTCGGACTGGGCGCCGAAACGAGAGCGGTCTCCGGC
>JAEWCJ010000357.1 GCA_023390695.1 Pseudomonadota bacterium
AACGCCATCGGCTCGGCGCTGGTCTCCGTGACCGCCTTCGGCCTGACCACGGCGACCAGCTACGCACTGTCGGGGCTCGTGGACTGGCGGCTGGCGGCGACCTTCGTCGCCGGCGGCATCCTGGGCGGGGTATTCGGCATCGCCCTGACGCAGCGCCTCGCCACCTACAAGCGCGCGCTGTCGCTCACCTTCGCCGCGATCGTGATCTCGGTCGGGCTCTCCATGAGCTATGGCGCGCTCAGCGCCGCCCTGCGCTGACGCTGCGTTATGGGAACAGCGCCACCTGCTCGAGGCCCATGATCTCCGGATAGCCGAGCACCAGATTCATGTTCTGGATCGCCTGGCCGGACGCGCCTTTCACCAGATTGTCGAGCGCCGAAATGACAATGGCGCGACCGGGAATGCGATCCTTCGCCACCCCGATGAAGGTCATGTTGGAGCCGCGCACATGCCGCGTCTGCGGCGTCTCGCCGAACGGCAGCACATGCACGAACGGCGCCTTCTCATAGAATTTCGTCAGGATCTCGTGCAGGTCTTCCGGCGTCTTGCCGCGCCGGCCGCGCACATAGATGGTGGAGAGAATGCCGCGGTTCATCGGCACGAGATGCGGCGTGAAGGTGACGATCACCTCCTTGCCGGCCGCCAATGAAAATTCCTGGTCGAGTTCGGCCATATGCCGGTGATGGCCGACGCCATAGGCGTGGAAGCCTTCCGACACTTCCGAGAACAGCATCGCTTCCTTGGCCGACCGCCCGGCCCCGGTCATCCCCGACTTGGCGTCGATCACGATCTCGCCGGTCTCGATCGCCTTGGCCTTGATCAGCGGCGTCAGCGGCAGTTGCGCGCCCGAGGTATAGCAGCCGGGATTGGCGACCAGCCGCGCGTTCTTGATGTCGCGCCGGTGGATTTCCACGAGGCCGTAAACGGCTTCCTTCTGCAGCTCCGGCGCATGATGCTCATGGCCATACCATTTCGCGTAGGCTGCCGTGTCGCGCAGCCGGAAATCGGCGGAGAGATCGATCACCCGGGCGTCGGGTTTGACCGCGAAAATCTGGCTGATCACCTTTTGCGTGGTGGCGTGCGGCAGCGCACAGAAGATCAGGTCGAGCCCGGCGGTCTTCCAGTCGACGCTGTCGATCGACACCAGCGCCGGCAGATCATAGGGCGAGAATTGCGGGAAAACGCTGCGCATCTCCTGCCCGGCCTTGCGATCGGCGGTGAGCAGCGCGATCTCGACGCGCGGGTGCCGCAACAGCAGCCGCACCAGTTCCGAGCCGGTATAGCCTGAGGCGCCGAGCACCCCGATCTTCGCCTTGGTCGCCATGTCAGTCCTCCGCCATGGGCTAGCCGCTTACGCGAGCCGCTGTATTCAATCAACCGGGCGCCGCCGGGGACATCAGAACCGCGAATTTCGGAAGAGGAAACGCCGCGGAGCCAGTGTCCGGCGGCAAGGAGACGTTACGCGCGTGCGCGTTCCCGTGCCGCGAGGGCACGGCGGCGGCGGGAGATGAAAATGCGCATCGTCGTCATGGCGCGCCATATAGGACCGCGCCGGGCGGTCGTCAATGCGCAAGCATATTCAAGGGCTTCAGAAAATGTTTCACGTGAAAAAATTCCTATTACCGCCCTTCCCGGCTGCGCCGTGTGCCGCCCGCCGGGCCGCCTTTCCGGCATTGTCATGCTCGTAGAAACCCGGTTCCTCGGACGGCGAAGATGCGCGAGCATCCCTGGACGGCGGTTGCTCCGCACGCGAGCCTTCATTCCTCGCAGGCTCGCAACCGGACTGCACGCTTCAGGATCAACGGCATTCGCCCGGCCCCAAATCCGTCACTTTCCGCGTGACCCAATGCTCGACGGTGTGCTGTCAGCGTGTTAAGCAGCCGCCCCCGCATGGATTCACATCGCGTGACGATCGGACAAATTGCAAAACTGCACGGACTGAGCGGCCAGCTTGTGCGCCGCTGGGTCACCGTGTTTTGCATGGCACTATTTACGCTGACGAATGTGGGTCATGCCGTGGCCTGCACCAAGGCGCATGTCCATGCGGCGATTGGCGATACGGTTGCCAGCACACCGGATGACGATGCAGGCGCAGCCAAGCAGACTGCCCCGAACGAAAATCATTGTCATGGCTGCATCGCCGTCTCGGTTCCCGCGGTCAGCGCCGATGCGTCCCCCCTTGTTGTCTCAACGCAGATACTGTCCGCTGCTGACTATCGCGTCGATGCGGACCAGCGCCCGTCCGACCCTCCACCTCCCAAATCCCTGACCTAGAAGCCTGCGTCGCGCGTTGTCGCGCGCGATCACAGGCTTGTACGCCGCGGTCGACGCAATCGTCATCGCGGAACGGCGCGCATGCTTGCGTGTCCGACATGGCGATTTCGAATCGCCAAAGCGTGCCTGGTCGTGAGATTTTCAGATGAAACAAACTCTTCGTATTGTCGCCGCCGCGGCACTCGGCCTTGTCCTTGTTGTCGGCGCGATCAAGCTCCTCCCCTCCTCGGTCGGGAAAACGCCGCCCGCAGGTCACGGGCTTGGCCATGAAGACGAACACGCGCATGGCGGCGAAAGCGTCACCATGAGCGACGCCAAGATCGCCGCTGCCAGCATCGGCCTCGAAACCGCAGGCCCCGGCGTGCTGCGCGACACATTGCGGCTGAACGGCGTCCTGCAGGCCAATCAGGAAACTCTGGCGCAGATCACGCCGCGCTTTCCCGGCATCGTGCGCGAGGTCCGCAAACGCATCGGCGACCGCGTCGAGAAAGACGAGACGCTGGCGACGGTGGAAAGCAACCAGAGCCTGCGGATTTACGACCTCAAGACGCCGTTTGCGGGCACCGTCATCGAACGCGGCGCGACGCTGGGCGAATATGTCTCCGAGCAAAAGCCGACTTTCGTCGTCGCCGACCTGTCGACGATCTGGGCGGACTTCTCGGTCTACCGTCACGACATCAAGAAGGTTCGCGTTGGCGACAGGATCCTGATCGATCTCGAGGATGGCGGCGAGCCGGTCGAAGCCAGGATTTCATACGTTTCTCCCGTCGGCAGCAGCGACACGCAAAGTGCCCTTGCTCGCGCGGTGCTGCGCAATCACGCGGGTCGCCTGCGTCCGGGACTGTTCGTCACCGGCCGGCTTCTGCTGTCGGAAAAACCGGTGACGCTCGCGATCAGGCGGGATGCCGTCCAGACCTTCGAGAATCGCAACGTGGTGTTCGTGCGCGACGGCGAGAAATTCGAACCGCGCGACGTGGAGCTGGGCGAGCGCGACGCGGAACGAGCCGAGGTCGTGTTCGGCCTGATGGAAGGTGACGTCTACGCCGCCAGGAACAGTTTCGTGATCAAGGCCGAACTCGGCAAGAGCACGGCAGCGCACGAGCACTGATCATGATCGACAACATTCTTGCCTTTTCCATCCGCCAGCGCTGGCTTATCCTCATCGTCACGCTGATCGTTGCCGCTTTCGGCGCGTACAACTTTATGCGCCTGCCGATCGACGCGGTGCCGGACATCACCAACGTACAGGTGCAGATCAATACCGTCGCGCCGGGCTATTCCCCGCTCGAAGTCGAGCAGCGCATCACCTTCCCGATCGAGACCGGGATGGGCGGGCTTCCCAAGCTACAATATACGCGCTCGCTGTCGCGCTACGGCCTGAGCCAGGTCACCGTCGTCTTCCAGGACGGCACCGACATCTATTTCGCGCGGCAACTGGTCAACGAGCGCATCCAGCAGGCCAAGGACCAGCTTCCGCCCGGCACCGAAACCGCCATGGGTCCGATCTCGACCGGCCTTGGCGAAATCTACATGTTCGCCATTGAGGCCAAGCCGGACGCGAAAAAGGCCGATGGGCAACCTTACAGCGCGACAGACCTGCGCACCATCCAGGACTGGATCATCAAACCGCAATTGCGCACCGTGCCCGGCATCGTCGAGGTCAACACCTTCGGCGGCTTTGAGAAGCAGTTTCACGTCCTGCCGGACCCGACGCGGCTTATGGCCTACAAACTGTCGTTCCGCGACGTGATGACGGCGCTGGCCGCGAACAACGCCAATGTCGGCGCCGGCTATATCGAGCACAATGGCGAGCAATATCTGGTCCGCACGCCCGGCCAGGTCGCCAATCTCGACGAAATCCGCGAGATCGTGATCGGCACGCGCCAGGGCGTCCTCGTCCGCATTGCCGACGTTGCCGAAGTCTCCGAGGGCAAGGAGCTGCGCAGCGGCGCGGCGACGATGAACGGCGAGGAAACCGTCGTCGGCACGGCGATGCTGCTGATGGGAGAAAACAGCCGCACGGCCGCGCAGCAGATCGCGGCCAAGCTGAAGGATGTCGCCCGCTCGCTGCCGGAGGGTATCGAGGCGCGGCCGGTCTATGACCGCACACAACTCGTCGAAGCGACCATCGCCACCGTCGAAAAGAACCTGATCGAAGGCGCGCTGCTGGTCATCGCCGTGCTGTTCCTGCTGCTCGGCAATATCCGCGCGGCGATCGTGACCGCCTGCGTCATTCCCCTCTCCATGCTGATCGCCGTGACCGGCATGGTGGAGAACCGGGTCAGCGCCAACCTGATGAGTCTCGGCGCCCTCGATTTCGGCATCATCATCGACGGCGCGGTGATCATCGTGGAGAACTGCCTGCGCCTTCTGGCGCAGGAACAGCACAAGCGTGGCCGGCTGCTGACTCGCGCCGAACGGTTCGAGACCATCCTTGCCGGTTCGCGCGAAGTCGTCCGCCCCAGCCTGTTCGGCATGACCATCATCGCCGTTGTCTATCTGCCGGTGCTCACGCTGACCGGCGTGGAAGGCAAGATGTTCACGCCGATGGCGCTGACCGTGCTGATGGCGCTGGCCGGCGCGGCATTGCTGTCGATCACCTTCGTGCCGGCGGCGATTGCACTCTTCGTCACCGGCAAAGTGAGCGAGCACGAAAACTGGTTCATGCGCGGCGCGCGGCGCATCTATATGCCGCTGCTCGATGCCTCGATCCGCAACCGCGGCATGGTCGCCGTCTTCGCCGGCGTGCTGGTGATCCTCACCGGCCTTGTTGCCTCGCGCATGGGCGGCGAGTTCATCCCGAGCCTCGACGAAGGCGATATCGCCATGCATGCGATGCGCATTCCGGGCACCAGCCTGACGCAGTCCGTGGAGATGCAGAAGACGCTGGAAAAGACGCTACGCGAATTCCCGGAAGTGAAAGAGGTGTTCTCCAAGGTCGGCACGCCGGAGATTGCGACCGACGCGATGCCGCCGAATGTCGCCGACACGTTCGTCATGCTGAAGCCGCGCGCCGAATGGTCCGATCCCTCGCGCAACAAGGCCGATCTTGCCGCCGCGATCGAGAAGCGTGTCAACGACGTGCCGGGCAACAATTACGAATTCACCCAACCGATCCAGATGCGCTTCAACGAGCTGATCTCCGGAGTGCGCAGCGATCTCGGCGTGAAGATCTTCGGTGACGACCTCGACACCCTGCTCCGCATCGCCGGACAGGTGCAGGCCGTGGTGCAGACCATTCCCGGCGCCGCCGACGTCAAGACCGAGCAGGTCTCGGGCCTGCCGGTGATGACCGTCAATCTCAACCGCACCGCGCTGTCGCGCTACGGCGTCAGCATGGCCGAGGTGCAGGCTTTGGTCGAGATCGCGGTCGGCGGCAAGACGACAGGCCAGGTGTTCGAAGGCGACCGCCGTTTCGATCTCGTGGTGCGGCTGCCGGAGCATCTGCGCGTCGATGTCGATGCGATCCGCTCGATCCCGATCCCGCTGCCCGCGGCAGAACCGCAGACCAGTGCGGTGCGCGCCGCGCTCACCCCCTCGCCGCTGGCACAGCTGCGCTATGTGCCGCTGTCGGCGGTCGCGACCATCTCGATCGCGCCCGGTCCCAACCAGATCAGCCGCGAGGATGGCAAGCGCCGCGTCGTGGTCACCGCAAACGTGCGCGGCCGCGATCTTGGCTCCTTTGTCGCGGACACCCAGCGCGCGGTCGCCGAGAAGGTGCAATTGCCGGCGGGCTACTGGATCGGCTGGGGCGGACAATTCGAGCAGCTTGTGTCCGCAACCAAACGCCTCGCCATCGTGGTGCCGATCGCGCTGGCGCTGATTTTCCTGCTCCTGTTCATGAGCCTGAAATCGGCAGCGGATGCGGCGCTGGTGTTCAGCGGCGTGCCGCTGGCGCTGACCGGCG
>JAEWCJ010000307.1 GCA_023390695.1 Pseudomonadota bacterium
GGCGGATACTGGATGCCCCGCTTGCGCGGGGCATGACAAAAACCGAGTCAGGCAACCACTTTCTAGTCCCTGAGGGACCATTAGCCAACGCTTCGCCGCCCCTGTTGTTTAAAGGCGGAGGGTCCGCCTGTCCCTGTTTTCCTCTTCCCCAAACAGGGAAATGGAGCGCCGGGAGGCGCCAGGGGCTTGCGAGGCCCCATACGGACCTTGCGAGGGTCCGTCCGCGCGCCGCACAGCCGCCTCGCGGCGGCCACCACGGACGGGGTTGCGAGTCCCGCCCGCGAGGCGCGCGCCCCCTCGTCAGCGCGATAAGGGGGCTGCGCCTCCCGGCGCTCCATCGGCCTCCCCGCGCCGGCTGATATCGGGACCGGAGCGGAAAGGCTGATTGGATTTTATTCCTACATTCAGGTGACTGTCAAGCGGTCAGACGTTGGCTTTGTAGCCCGCATGGAGCAAAGCGGAATGCGGGAAGGAGGCGTTCAACCACAGCGGCTGCCCCGGATTGCGCTTCGCTTCTTCCGGGCTACGCCTACGCGGGATGCCCGCGACAAGCGCGGGCATGACGACGTTGGGGGGAGCGCGCCCTATTCCGCCGGCTTGGCGTCGGGCGCGGCTGCTGCAGACGGCGACGCGGGCGCGGCACCGGTCGCCTTCTTCTCCACCATACGCACCGAGTAGATCGAGCATTCGTAGAGGATCATCAGCGGGATCGCGAGCGAGAGCTGGCTGATCACGTCCGGCGGCGTCAGCACGGCGGCGAGCACGAAGGCGCCGACGATGAAATAGCGGCGCTTCTGTTTCAGCGCGTCGGAGGTGAGCACGCCGATACGGCCGAGCAAGGTCAGGATCACCGGCAACTGGAACGCCGCGCCGAAGGCGAAGACCAGCGCCATCATCAGCGACAGATATTCGCCGACCTTGGGCAACAGCGCGATGTCGGCCTGACCTTCCACGCCGGTCTGCTGCATGCCGATCGAGAACCGCACCAGCATCGGCATGACCAGGAAATAGACCACCATGGCGCCGAGCACGAAGAAGATCGGCGTCGCGATCAGATACGGCACGAAGGCATGCCGCTCGTGGCGATACAAACCGGGCGCGACGAACATGTAGACCTGCGCCGCCACCACCGGGAACGAGATGAAAGCCGCGCCGAACATGGCCAGCTTCAGTTGCGTGATGAAATATTCGAGCAGCGCCGTATAGATGAACTTGGAATTCTCCGGCCCCGCCACCCAGGTGAAGGGCCAGACCAGCACGTTGTAGATCTGCTTGGCGAAGGCGAAGCACAACACGAACGCGATCGCGAAGGCGATCAGCGCCTTGATCAGGCGCGAGCGCAACTCGATCAGATGATCCATCAGAGGCGCCTTGCTGGCCTCGATCTCGTCTTCGTCTTTCTGGGATTTGCCGCTCATGCCGCGCCGCTCCCCTCACGCTTGGCGGCGTCGGAGGCGGCCACATCGGCCGGCGGGGCTTCCTCGGACACGTCCTTGGAGGCATCCATAGATGTGTCCTTGGGCGCTTCGACGCTCGGCGGCGTTTCCGGAACGGGAAAATCGCCGGCGGAATCGGACACGGATGTTGCAGCCGGCGCTTCCGGCGAGGTCAGGGGCTTGTCCTCGATCGCCTTTTCCATCTCGCGGCGGGCGGTCTCGAGCGGATTGTCGAAGCCCGACGTCATCCCGCTGGCGGCGGCCTGTGCCTCGTCGAACTGTTTCTTGAGATCGGCGACCTCGGCCTCGCGCAGCGCCTCGCGGAACTGATCCTGGAAGTCCGAGGCCATGCGGCGCACCTTGCCCATCCAGTGGCCAAGACTGCGCAGCACGCCCGGCAATTCCTTCGGGCCGATGGCAATGAGGGCGACAATGCCGATAACGACAAGTTCGCTCCAGCCGAGGTCGAACATAGGGTTCTCTAACTCCAGGGGCCGCCGACCGTCACCTGGTCAGGTCCTTGCTCGCGCGATCGGCGCCGAACCGATGCCCAGAACCGATGCCCATGTGGATCGCGCTGCTGCCCCTTCGCAACACAACGGGACCGCGCCGGACGACGCGCCTCACCCTACCTTGCGGCTCTCGGACGAGGTCGTGGTGTTGGTGGCGGACGGATGATCGATGGTCTTCATCTGCTCGGGCTTGGTCTCGGCGGTCTTGTCGTCCTCCGCCATGCCTTTCTTGAAGGCCTTGATGCCCTGCGCCATGTCCCCCATCAACTCGGAAATCTTGCCACGTCCAAACAGCAGCAGCACCACGACGAGCACGACGATCCAGTGCCAGATGCTCAACGAACCCATACTGAAACCCTCCGATGAGACGGTCCATGGGCCGTCCGGGATGTGAGTGAAAACTAGGCTCCGGGGGCCGCAAAAACAAGGACTTCGGCCACGTCGAAATCGACCCCGATTTCAGCGTTAACGGCGCCCGGCGCATCGCGCAGCACCCGCCCCTTCAAGGGCCTGTCCAGCCCCTGCACCGCCACTTCCACGAGGTCCACGTAGCCCAGGAACTGGCGGTGCTGTATCCGCCCGGGCACGCCATAGCTCGAACCCGGCTGCCGCAGCCGCAAGGCCTGCGGCCGGATGGCGACGATGACGGCAGCGCCGTCGGCAAAACCGGGCGCGGCAAAACGTCCGACCGGCGTGTCGGCAAAACCGCTGCGCACCACGCCCTCGATCTCGTTCAGCTCGCAGAAGAACCGCGCCACGAACAGATCGGCGGAGCGGCGATAGACGTTTTCCGGCGTGTCGACCTGGATCAGCCGTCCGGCATTCATCACCGCGACGCGATCGCCCATGCGCAGCGCCTCTTCCGGGTCGTGCGTGACGATCACGGTGGTGACCCGGCTTTCACGCAACACATGAAGTGTTTCATCCCGCACATCATCGCGCAGCCTGCGGTCGAGACCGGAGAACGGCTCGTCCATCAGGAGCACGCTCGGCCGCGGCGCCACCGCCCGCGCCAGCGCCACGCGCTGCTGTTCGCCGCCGGAGAGCATATGCGGATAGGCATCTGCGTAACTTTCAAGGCCGACCCGCGCCAGCGCCAGCCGCGCTTCGCGTTCGGCATCTGCCCGCGGCATGGCCTTCAGCCCGAACATCACGTTCTGCAGATTGGAGAGATGCGGGAACAGCGCGAAGTCCTGAAACATCAGGCCGACATTGCGCTTCTCCGGCGGCAGGAAATGCGCCGGGCCGGACACTTCCCGGCTGTTGATCAGAATGCGGCCCGCGCTCGGCTCTTCGACGCCGGCGGCAAGCCGCAGCAAGGTGGTCTTGCCGCAACCGGAGCGGCCAAGCAGACAGACGATCTCACCCGGCGCAATGTCGAGACTGAAATCGCGCACCGCGACGACGTCGCCGTAGCGATGGGTGACGTGTTCGTAGGTCAGACGCGCGGCGATGGTTGCCGGCGTACGCCCGCGCAATGCGGAGCCAGGTTCGGCAAGCTGAACGCCATCACGCTCCGACATCTACTCCTCGGTGGGCTCCACGCGCGGGGCCAGGCCCAGATCGAGATCGCCGGGCTCCAGCGGATCCTCGTCCTCGCGCAAGGCGGGATCGTCGGAGGGAACCGGCACGGTGAAATTCGGCGGCAGCCGGCCGTCGAGCATGCCTGAGCCCTTCAGCTCGTCGAGGCCGGGCAGATCGTTGAGCTGCTCCAGCCCGAAATGCGAAATGAATTCCTCGGTCGTGCCGTAGGTGATCGGACGGCCCGGCACCTTGCGGCGGCCGCGCGGCTTGATCCAGCCGGTTTCGAGCAGCACGTCGAGCGTGCCTTTGGAAATGCTGACGCCGCGGATG
>JAEWCJ010000461.1 GCA_023390695.1 Pseudomonadota bacterium
TGCGTGCAACGTCTTGAGGCCGAGCGGGCCGAGCCAGGCCCCGATGATGGCGACAAGCAGCGACACCATGACCGCCATGGCCAAAAACGGCCGGAAAACCAGCCAGGGCGACATGCCGGATGCGTTCATGACGATCAACTCGGAGTCGGTCGAAAGCTTGCCCAGCACATGCACGATCGCGATCATCAATGCGATCGGCGCAATGACGAGGATCAGCATCGGGATGATGAGGCCGGTTATGCCGAGAAAGACCAGAATGGTCTGGCCGCGGCCTGTCATCAGGTCGATGTCGCGCAATGCCTGCGTGATCCAGATGACGGACGTCAGACTGAACAGCACGACCAGGAACGCACCAAAGGTGGTGCGAAAGATGTAAAGGCCGATCGACCCCATCGTCTCCTGACGTCCCCTCTGGCCGCCGCGCGGCTGGCCTCAATCACGCGCGACTGCGTCCGCACGCACAACGGTCCAAACGTCCTTCGCCCGGAACCACAGCCTTTCTGATCATTCCACAAAGTGGCCGGGCAATGGCAAAGTGTTGAAAATGCACTGAAAAAAGTTAAGCCCTTGGCAATATTCGCAGCCCTGTGGCGCCCCTGACACGACGCCCACCGCCCGGCCTGTTTCTATGGTTAACGCAGCCTTGCAGGCGGTCCCAAAAAGCCGAAAAGGGAGCGATTAAGCTCCGATTCCACCTCAATCCTCCCATGATTTGACTTTGCGCAGGCCGTTCGCCGCCATATGCATGCATCGGCCGCGTTTTCTTGCGGCCGCCTCGTCCAGATTACCCAGTCACAGCCAGCCCAGGAAAATCGCTCATGTCCGACGCCCTGAAGATCGGATTCTCCGCACCCGCAGCTCCAGCCAAAGGCGTTCTTGTGTTGTTCTGTGAATCGGGGCTGAAGCTTGGACCGGCCGCCAGGAAGGCACTGGCCCCGGCGGGCGATCTGCTGACCCGGGCTGCGGCGGCCGACCGGTTCACCGGCAAGAGCGGCAGTGCCCTCGATATCGTGGCGCCGGCCGGCTTGAAGGTGGCGCGCCTGATCGTGGTCGGCACCGGCAAGTCGGACGCAAAGAACGAAGATCTCGTGAAGCTGGGCGGGCAGATGATTGGCCGGGTGCCGGCGAATGCCACCGACATCGTGGTCCTGGCCGAATGGGCGGACGGCAGCATGAAGCCGGACCAGGCGGCCGACCTCGCTCTTGGCATGGTGCTGCGCGCCTATTCCTTCAATCGCTACAAGACCAAGCGCAAGGAAGACGAGGAGGGTCCGAAGACCCGCAACGTCACCATCGGCGTCGGCGATCCGGAAAAGAGCCGCAAGGCGTGGGGCGCTCGTCAGGCCATCGCGAATGGCGTGGTGACGGCGCGTGATCTGGTCAATGAACCGGCCAATGTCCTGTATCCGGAAGAATTCGCGCGCCGGGCAACGGCGTTGAAGAAAGTGGGCGTGAAGGTCGAAGTGCTCGACGAGCGGGCGATGACGAAGCTCGGCATGCGCGCGTTGCTGGGCGTCGGGCAGGGCTCCGAACACGACAGCCGCGTGGTGGTGATGCACTGGAGCGGCGGCAAGAAAGGCGAGGCGCCGGTCGCCTTCATCGGCAAGGGCGTTTGCTTCGACACCGGCGGCATTTCGATCAAGCCGGCCGGCGGCATGGAAGACATGAAAGGCGATATGGGCGGCGCCGCCTGCGTCGTCGGCCTGATGCAGGCGCTGGCCGCGCGCAAGGCCAAGGTCAATGCAATCGGCATCATCGGTCTCGTCGAGAATATGCCGGACGGCAAATCACAGCGTCCCGGCGATATCGTCACCTCGATGTCGGGCCAGACGATCGAGATCATCAATACCGATGCGGAAGGCCGTCTCGTGCTGGCCGACGTGCTTTGGTACGCCGCCAAGCGCTTCAAGCCGAAATTCATGATCGATCTGGCGACGTTGACCGGTGCGATCATCGTGTCTCTCGGCCATGAATATGCCGGCATGTTCTCCAACGACGACAAGCTCGCCGACCGGCTCTCCAAGGCCGGTGAGACGACGGGCGAGAAGGTCTGGCGCATGCCGCTCGGCCCCGAATACGACAAGCTGATCGATTCGAAATTTGCCGACGTGAAGAACACCGGCGGCCGCAATGGCGGCGCGATCACCGCTGCGCAATTTCTGCAACGGTTTGTCGACAAGGGTATTCCCTGGGCGCATCTCGATGTCGCCGGCACGGCGATGGGATCGCCGCAGACCGACATTAACCGAAGCTGGGGCTCCGGCTACGGCGTGCGGCTTCTGAACCAACTGGTCGCCGACCATTACGAAGGTTAAAAAATTTGTTGCTGAATTCCCAATATTTGGTACTGTGATTTGTGTAGATAATCGCAGTACCTTATATTGGGATCAACAATGAACGCTTCGGCTGTGCGCGCAGGCGCTTTCCTGCATCATCTGCAACTCGAAAGTTCGGATCCCGAGCGGTTGTCGCGCTTTTATGCCGATGCCATGAACATGCGCCGCGAACAGACCAGCGAGGGATTTCTCTGCGCGGGGCCGGGGCGCAAGATGCTGATCACGCGCGGCAGCAATCAGAAACTTGGCTATGCCGGCTTTGCCTGCCGTGATGCCGACGGCCTTGCTGAAGTCCGCCAGCAGGCGATCAAGGCAGGCGCGACGCTGTTGCCCTCGCCATCGCCGCTCTTCGAGGACGGAGCCTTTGCCGTTCACGACCCCGACGGCAACCAGATCGTCGTCGGGCTCGCGCGCCATGATACCGACGTCCCCGAAGGGCTGCACGCGCCGCTTCAGCACCTCACGCTGGCGACCTTTGATGTGCGGGCGATCGAAAATTTCTACGTCAACACGCTCGGCTTCATGGTTTCGGATCGTGTGATCAATGACAAGGGCGAGGTTGCGACCTGTTTCATGCGCTCCAATCACGAGCACCACACGCTCGGCTGCTTCAGGTCAAATCGCAAAGGCGTCGATCACCACAGCTATGAGGCGGGAGAGTGGATCCGGATCCGCGACTGGTCCGACCGTTTTGGATCGATGGAAATCCCGCTGATGTGGGGGCCGGGACGGCACGGGCCAGGCAACAACCTTTTCATCTTCATTGAGGATCCCGACGGCAACTGGATCGAAGTCTCCGCTGAACTTGAAGTCATGTATGACCGTCCGGTGAAGCATTGGCCGCATGGCGAGCGCACGCTCAATCTGTGGGGCCGGGCGATCCTGCGCAGTTGAATTCGGAGCGGAGCCACCATGGCCGGCAGTCAGTCGATCGAGCAATTGTCCGCAGTGCTCGAATTGTTCACCGAGCAGCGCGGTCTGGTCTCGGTCGATGAGATGATCCGGGCACTCGATCTGACGCGCAGCACCGGCTATCGCACGGTGCGCGCGCTGGTCGAAACGGGCTTGCTCGACCGCGTCTCCGACGACGGCTATGTGCTCGGCCCGCGCATTCTCGAACTTTATCGGCAATTGCAGACGGGCAATCCGCTGCTGGCGGCGGCGCGGCCAGTAATGATGGCGCTTGCCGCCGAATCCGCCAAGGGGACGGCGGTGCTGCTCTGCCGGTCGTATCGCGATCAGGTCATGTGCCTGCATCAGGAAATGACCTATGGTCCGCAGGAGCCTGTGAGCTACCAGGTGGGCCGGCCGATGCCGCTCTATGCCGGTTCTTCCTCGCTGGTGGTGCTTGCGGCGATGCCGCGCGCGCGCTTGCAGCGTCTTTATGAGCGCGACAAGGCGCTGATTGCCAAGGCCGGGTTGGCCGGCAGCGAAGACGAGTTTTTCCAGACGCTGAAGCAGATTCGAAAAGAAGGCTCGCGCGTGAGCCATGGCGAGGTTGACAAGGGCCGTATCGGCATTTCTGCGCCTTTCGTGCAGAGCGATCTCGGCATCATCGGCTGCCTGAGCATCGTATTGTCGCGCGCGCATGCGAGCGACATGGATGTCAGCCGCGCGCGCCTGCAAGTGGTGGCCGCTGCCGAAGAGGTCGCGCGCAAGCTTGCAATCGACGTCGAGACCAAGGCCGCGCAGGTGCCGGCGAAGCGCAAGGCGGTCAAGTGACAATGAACGAGCGTTGCGACGTTCTTGTCGTCGGCGCCGGCCCCACCGGGCTTGTGCTGGCACATCTGTTGTCGCGTTACGGTTTGTCGGTCATTGTTGCCGAACAGAACGAGTCGACCGTCGGTGAGGCGCGGGCGGTGTCCATCGACGATGAATCGCTGCGTACCATCCAGTTTCTTGGACTTTCCGAGCAGGTTACCAAAGACATCGCGTCCGGCTACGGCTCCGAGTATCTGGGGCCGAACCGCAAACGCTTCGCGGTCGTGCGGCCCTCGCGCAGTGAATATGGTTGGCCCAAGCGCAATGCCTTCCGGCAGCCGCTGCTGGAGCGAACCTTGGCGCAGGCTTTGGCGCAGCGCCCGAATGTGTCGCTGCGGTTCAAGACGCGATATCTGTCGCACGTCGACGATGGCAAGCAGGTAAAAGTGTCCTTGCAGGCCGAAGGCGGCGCGCTCGAGATCGAATGCGCTTGTCTCGTCGGCGCGGACGGCGGACGCAGTGCGATCCGCAAATCCATCGGCGCGGAATTGTCGGGATCGAGTTTCGAGGACCGCTGGCTGATCGTGGATATCGACGAGACCCGCGATCCATTCCGCGAGACGCGGGTGTTCTGCGATCCGGCGCGGCCGTGCCTGACCTTGCCCGGTCCGCATCGGACGCGCCGCTACGAGATGCGGATGCTGCCGCATGAAACCGTCGCGGAAGTGGAGGATGAAAAGCGGGTGCGCGAGTTGCTGGCGCATTTCGGCCCCGACGCCGATGCGCCGATCAATCGCATCTGCGCCTATACTTTCCATGCCCGCATTGCCGATCGCTGGAGGCAGGGCCGCGTATTCATCGCCGGCGATGCGGCGCATCTGACGCCGCCTTTCGCCGGACAGGGCATGAATACCGGTCTGCGCGATGCGGCCAATCTCGCGTGGAAGCTCGCCGCCGTCATCAAAGGACGTCTCGGTGAAAACATCCTCGACACATATCAAGGCGAGAGACGCGACCACGCTTGGGCGATGATCCGTCTCGCCATGACCATGGGTTTCGTGATGGCGCCGCGCGGACGCTTGCAGGGCGTGTTGACGCGCGCGGCGTTCCATGTCGCCTCGCTGATCCCGCCGCTGCGCGACTGGCTGGCGCAGATGCGCTTCAAGCCGAAGCCGCGCCTGAAGCAGGGTTTCTTTCTCGCGGACAATGCGCTGTCGGCAAAACTCGGCGGCACCATGTTTCCGCAGCCGGTTGTGGAGCGTGCCGACGCATTGGTGCGGCTTGACGAGGTGCTGGGACCGGGATTTGCCGTTCTCTGTTATGGCGCCGAGCCGGCGGATCTTGCCGCCCAGCTCCGGGATTTGCCGGAGCGGTTGGACGCGCAGATCGTTGGCTGTCTGCCACGGACGCTCGCATTCGCCTCAAAGCCCTTGGACGTCATGATCCGCGATCAGGCCGGCGAGATCGGTGCGCTGCTGGAGGAGCAGCCGGCCATCATCGTGTTGCGGCCGGATCGCTATGTCGCCGCGGTGTTCACGCCCGCTGATATCGAAAACGGAGCCGCTGCGGTGGAGCGCATGATCGCCGCCACATTCTCCGGCCGGGGGATGCTCGCATCCGCCGCCTGATCGTCCTATGATTGTGCCGTGACCGAGATCCTCTTCTATCATCTGCAAAATCAGCCGGTCGAGCGCGTGCTGCCGACGCTGCTCGAAAGATCGCTCGCGCGCGGCTGGCGGGTCATTGTGCAGTCTTCTTCCGAAGAGCGGGTGGAGGCGCTCGACGCGCATCTGTGGACCTACAACGATTCCAGCTTCCTGCCGCATGGCACGGTGAAGGGCGGGGACGCCGCCGAACAACCGATTCTGCTGACCACCGAGGAGGACAATCGCAACGGCGCCAGTGTGCGGTTCCTGATCGACCGCGCGCCGCTGCCGGAGGATCCCGCCGCCTATGAGCGTATCGTCCTTCTCTTCGATGGCGACGACGAGGAGGCGCTGGCCGCCGCGCGCCTCAACTGGAAAGACGTCAAGGAGCGGGGGCTGACCGCGACATATTGGCAGCCTGACGAAAACGGACGCTGGGTGAAGAAGGCCTGAGGCGTGTTTTCCCGTTTCGTTCCCGCGGCTCCCGTTTGGGCGGCCGCGTTAACGACAGCAGATGAAACCGGCAAGCTTTGTTGCCCGCCGCCACGATGATGTCTAAGAATTTGCCTCAAATGCCGGGAAACGGACGGCCGGGGGAGTTTGCGTGATTTTGCGGACGGGAAAAGCAAGCATTTGCCTGCGTGCGGGGCTCTGCGCCGCGGCTCTGACCTTGTCCGCCTGCGCTTCCCAGACCGACGGCCCGGCGCCGGCTGCCAATTCCACCGCCAAGCTGTCCGACGTCTTCGCCACGCCGGACTGGGCGAAATTCACCGGCTCCGGCAACAAGCCGCTGGTGCAGCGCGCGGTGACGCCGAACGATCTGATCGGACCGGACGGCAGCTGTGCCGCGGCACCGGGACAGGCCAGCGCCATGGCGGCGACCGACGGCGCTTCGCCGGACAGCAACGCCGAAGCATTGCAGGGCCAGGGAGGCCTGCCGCAGGTGAGCGGCGGCATCGCGCTTGCCATGACCGAATGCGAAGTGGTGCAGCGTGCCGGCATGCCGACGCATTTCGACATCGGCGCGGACGGGCAGGAGCGGGTGGCGACCATCACCTATCAGCAGGGTCTGTGGCCCGGCCTGTACCGTTTCCGCAGCGGACGCCTCGTCTCGATCGAGCGGGTCGAGGT
>JAEWCJ010000016.1 GCA_023390695.1 Pseudomonadota bacterium
GTGGCCTGAGTGGTTTTTTGTCAGCCCCCGCCAACGCGGGGCATCCAGTATCCGCCAGAGCTGCTGGGGTTACTGGATCGTCCGCTTTCGCGGACGATGACGGAGAGTCGGTGCCAAACTGGAAGAGCCTGTTCATGCACGACATCAAGTGGATCCGCGAAAATCCTGAGGCCTTTGACAAGGGCCTGAGCCGGCGCGGCCTGGCGGGCGAGGCGCAGCGGCTGATTGCGCTGGACGAAGCGCGCCGCGCGGCGATTGCCGCCTTCGAACAGGCGCAGGCGGCCCGCAATGCCGCCTCCAAGGAGATCGGCGACGCCAAGAAGGCGAAGGACGAAGCACGCGCCAGCGCGCTGATGGCGACGGTCGCGGAGCTGAAGGAAACGCTGCCGCAGCTCGAGCAGGCCGCCAAGGACAAGGAAGCCGAACTCAGCACGGTGCTCGCCACCATTCCGAACCTGCCGCTGGACGAGGTGCCGGACGGCAAGGACGAACATGACAATGTCGAGCATCATCATTTCGGGGCGAAGAAGAACTACGACTTCACGCCGAAGCAGCATTTCGAACTCGGCGAAGCGCTCGGTCTGATGGATTTCGAAACCGCCGCCAAATTGTCCGGCGCGCGTTTTGTGATTCTGAAAGGCGGCTTGGCGCGTCTGGAACGCGCGCTCGGCCAGTTCATGCTCGACGTGCATACGCAGGAGCATGGATACACCGAGGTCAATCCGCCGATCCTGGTGCGCGACGATGCCATGTACGGCACCGCGCAATTGCCGAAGTTTCGCGAGGATCAGTTCAGGGCAGGCGATGACTATTGGCTCATCCCGACCGCCGAAGTCCCGCTCACCAATCTCGTGCGCGAAGCCATCACCGACGAATCCCAATTGCCGCTGCGGATGACCGCCTGCACGCCGTGCTTCCGCGCCGAGGCGGGTGCGGCCGGCCGCGACACGCGCGGCATGATCCGTCAGCACCAGTTCACCAAGGTCGAGCTGGTCTCGGTCACGACGCCGGAGCAGTCGAGGGACGAACACGAGCGCATGCTCGCGAGCGCGGAGGAAGTGCTGCGCCGGCTCGGCCTGCATTACCGCGTCGTCACGCTGTGCACCGGCGACATGGGCTTCGCCTCGCAGAAGACCTACGACATCGAGGTCTGGCTGCCCGGGCAGAATGCTTATCGCGAGATCTCCTCCTGTTCGGTCTGCGGCGATTTCCAGGCGCGGCGCATGAATGCGCGCTACAAGACGAAGGACGGCAAGAACCGTTTCGTGCACACGCTGAACGGCTCCGGCGTCGCCGTCGGCCGCGCGCTGATCGCGGTGATGGAGAATTACCAGCAGGCCGACGGTTCGATCGCCGTGCCGGACGTGCTCGCGCCCTATATGGGCGGCGTGACGGTGATCGGGAAAGCGAAATGAGAGCACCACATTTCAATTCCGTCATGGCCGGGCTTGTCCCGGCCATCCACGTCTTGATCCGCGGCAAAGACGTGGATGCCCGCAACAAGTGCGGGCATGACGAAGGAGAGGTCGAGAAGTGAGAATCCTTGTCACCAACGACGACGGCATTCACGCCGCCGGGCTGCAGGTCTGCGAGGACATCGCCCGCGCCATCTCCGACGAGGTCTGGGTAGTGGCGCCGGAGACCGACAATTCCGGCGTCTCGCATTCGCTCTCGCTCAACGATCCGCTGCGTCTGCGTCACGTTGAAGGCAACCGCTTCGCGGTGAAGGGGACGCCCACCGATTGCGTCATCATGGCGGTGCGCCATCTGATGCCGGAGGAGGCGCGGCCCGATCTCATCCTGTCCGGCGTCAATCGCGGGCAGAATGTCGCCGAGGATGTCGGCTATTCCGGCACCGTGGCCGGCGCGATGGAAGGCACCGTGCTCGGCATTCCCTCGATCGCGCTGTCGCAGGCCTATGGGCCCGGCAACCGCGACAATCCGCCGTGGGACACCGCGCGCCGCTTTGCCCCCGATCTCGTCCAGCAGATCGTTGCCACCGGCATTCCGAAAGACGTGCTCATCAACATCAATTTCCCGGACTGCCATGCCGATGCGGTACAGGGCGTTGCCGTCACCTGCCAGGGCAAGCGCGACCAGCAGCTTCTGCGCATCGACCCGCGCTTCGACGGCCGCAACAATCCGTATTTCTGGATCGCGTTTTCGCGCAAGGGCAAGCCGGGACATGTCGACGGCACCGATCTGTCGGCGCTCGCCAACAACCGCATTTCGGTGACGCCGCTGCGGCTCGACATGACCGACGAGCCGTTCATGACCAAGCTTGCGGAAGTCCTGGGCTGAGACCAAGATCGGGACCAGGCAAGGATTGACGGAGGATCGGCGTCTCGCCATGCCCGCGGCGCGCGAAAAGAACGATCGCATGGAATTCCTGCTGACGCTGCGCAAGCGCGGCATCGGGGATGCCGCAGTGCTGCGGGCGATGGAGGAGGTGCCGCGCGAATATTTCGTGGCGCCCGGCATGGCCAATGCGGCCTATTACGATCAGGCTTTGCCGATCGCCTGCGGGCAGACGATCAGCCAGCCTTACGTCGTCGCCTATATGACAGAGCAGCTCAATCTGCGGCCGCTCGACCGGGTGCTCGAGATCGGCACCGGCTCCGGTTATCAGGCGGCGGTCCTGGCCAAGCTCGCACGCGAGGTCGTCACCATTGAGCGCTATCGCACGCTGGCGGAATCGGCGCGCAAGCGCTTCGACCAGCTCGGCATCCGCAACATCGAGGTGCTGACCGGTGACGGTTTTCTGGGGGCGCCCAATCTGGCGCCGTTCGAACGCATCATCGTCACGGCGGCGGCGGAAGAGATTCCGCAAGCGCTGGTCGATCAACTGGCCGACGGCGGCGTGATGGTGCTGCCGCTCGGGCCGCATGGCGGACCGCAGCAGATCGTCAGGCTGACCAAGACCGGCGAGGAGCTGAAGCGCGAGGAGCTGATCGCCGTGCGCTTCGTGCCGCTGCTGCCGGGCCAGGCGCAAGAGCTGTAGGTGAGGGGTTACCGCGCCGCGCGCAGGACAATCGCATTGCGTTAAGGTTTACGTTTCGCATTCGCTTAAAGCCTTATTTACCCCGCGGGTGTTAACTCGTGCGCTGTGTTTGTCGCGTACGAGTGAGTTGTACCCATGCGTTCTCACGTCGAGCTGCTCCGCTCGTCTTCGTGGACCCGTCTTGCCGTCATGGCTGCTTTGGCGGCCAGCACCGCGGCCTGCAGTTCCGACGTCAATCGGTTCAGCGACAACAACCGCTATTCCAACCCTTACGCCGCCCGCGGTCAGACGGCGCAATCCGCGCCGAATTACGCGCCGCCTCCGACTTACGCACAGGCCGGCTCCTCGCGGATTGAATCGCAGCCGCTGCCGCCACAAGGCGGCTATCAGCAGGGCAGCTATCAGCAAGGCGGTTACCAGCAGCCGCCGTATCAGCCGCAGCCGTCTTACCAGCCGCAGCCGGCCTATCAGCCGCAGCAACATTATCCGCAGCAGCACAGCTACAACCAGCCGAACGCGCTGCCGCCTCCGCCGCAGAACCAGAGCTATGCCAGCGCGCCGCAGACGCGTCCGGCGGTCGCCAATCCGCGCGCGACGACACCTGCGCGTGTGGCAAGCACATCGCGCGGCGATGTGACGGGATCGGTCTCGCGTGCGGCCCCGGCCGCCGGCAATGGCTGGAGCTGGGAAGGCGGTACGGCCGTCACCATCGGCCGCGGCGACACGATGATGAGCCTGTCGCGCCGTTACAACGTGCCGCCGTCGGCGATCGCGCAGGCAAACGGCCTGTCGCCGAATGCCAAGCTGCAGGTCGGCCAGCGTCTGGTCATTCCGAAATACAAGAACGGCGCCACACCGGCGGTGCCGCGCACGGCTGCCGTTCAGCCGCAGGCGGAAACAACGCTGACCACGGGCGGTGCCGGCCAGCACGTCCACGTCATCAATCCGGGCGAGACGCTGATGGCGCTCTCACGCAAATACAACAAATCCCTCAGCGAGATTGCCCGCGCCAACAATCTGCCGATCAATCATCGGGTGCAGGTCGGCGAGCGTGTCGTCATTCCGGGCCTGCGGGGCGGTTCGTCGCAGGTCGCAGCGGCGACACCGCGTCCCGCATTGGCGCCGGCTCAGCCGGCCCAGCCCGCGGCGCAGCCGCAACGTATGGTGGCGTATGAACCGCCGGCGCAGGCCGCCGCGCGGGTCGTGTCGCCGGCCGCCAGCAATCCGGAGCCCGAACAGGCCGCCGCGACCGAGGAGCCGGCCGGTGCGACCGGTTTCCGTTGGCCGGCGCGTGGCCGCATCATCGCCGGCTTCGGACCGAAGCCGACGGGCCAGCAGAATGACGGCATCAATCTCGCCGTGCCGGAAGGGACGCCGGTCAGGGCCGCGGAAGACGGCACGGTGGCGTATGCCGGCAACGAATTGAAGGGTTATGGCAATCTGGTGCTGATCCGCCATGCCAATGGCTATGTGACGGCTTATGCCCATGCCAGCGAATTGCTGGTCAAGCGTGGCGACACGGTCAAGCGCGGGCAGGTGATCGCCAAGTCTGGTCAGACCGGCAATGTCAGTTCGCCGCAACTGCACTTTGAAGTGCGCAAGGGCGCGACGCCGGTCGATCCCATGCAGCATCTCGCCGGCGCAAGCTGAGCTTTTCGATCTGCGTGCGCAAAGACGATGCCCGGGCCGCTCCCGGGCATTCGCTTTTGTCAGCCCAGTTGCACGCCGGTCCGGCCGGCCACGTCCTGGATATATTGCCAGGCCACGCGGCCGGAGCGCGAGCCGCGGGTGGTCGCCCATTCGAGCGCCTCGCGTCGCATGTCCTCCGGCGAGACCGGAATCTTGAAGTGCTTCGCGTAGCCTTCCACCATCGCCAGGAACTCGTCCTGGCTGCAATTGTGGAAGCCGAGCCACAACCCGAACCGGTCCGACAGCGACACCTTCTCCTCGACGGCTTCGCCGGGATTGATCGCGGTCGAGCGCTCGTTCTCGATCATGTCGCGCGACATGAGGTGGCGGCGGTTGGAGGTGGCGTAGAGGATCACATTGTCCGGCCGGCCCTCGATGCCGCCTTCCAGCACCGCCTTCAGCGACTTGTAGGTCGTGTCTTCGCCGTCGAAGGAGAGGTCGTCGCAGAACACGATAAAGCGGTAGGGCGCGCCGCGCAGGAGCGCCATCAACTCCGGCAGGCTTTCGATATCCTCGCGGTGGATTTCGATCAGTTTGAGCAGGCCGCTCTTGGCGCCGAGCGCGGCATTCACGCCGGCATGTGCGGCCTTCACCAGCGAGGACTTGCCCATGCCGCGCGCGCCCCAGAGCAGGGCGTTGTTGGCGGGCAGGCCGCGCGCGAAGCGCTCGGTATTTTCCAGCAGGATATCGCGCATGCGGTCGATACCCTTCAAAAGGCCCATCTCGACCCGGTTCACCCGCGGGACCGGGACCAGCCGGCCGCCTTCGGCATGCCAGACAAAGGCATCCGCGGCGGTGAAATCGGCGCTGACCTCGTTGAGAGGAACGAGACGCTCCAGCGCCGCAGCGATTCGGTCGAGCGTCGCCAGATCGGCCAGGGGAACCGTGGGGGAGGCCGCGCCGGCCTTGCCGGTACGGGCTTTTGACGACCGCTTTGCGGGCGCCGAGCGCCCGGGCTTGGGCCTGGAGCTGGGTTTGGACTTGGGCTTTGGCGCCGATTTAGGCTTGGATTTGGGCTTGCGCATGGGACGACGGTTCCTCGACTGACTCCCCCTTAGCGGGGCTGGAACAAGCCCGCAAGTAAGCCATATCAGGGACTTACCAGCGGCCTCCTGCGGCGCGGGGCGAAGTTGCAATTAGGAGCGTGGCCGGTATAGTCCGCGCGCTTTCGGTCGCGGCTGGTCGCGCCGAACGACACGCTCAAAACAGAGGCCGTTCGATGTTGATCACGCCTGCTTATGCGCAGACTGCCGGTGGCGACGGTGGCATGCTGATGTCATTGCTGCCGTTTATCCTGATTTTCGTCATCATGTACTTCCTGATCCTCCGCCCGCAGCAGAAGCGGGTGAAACAGCACCAGGAAATGGTCAAAAGCGTGCGTCGTGGCGATACCGTCGTCACCTCCGGAGGCCTGATCGGCAAGGTCACCAAGGTCGTGGACGACGAGCAGATCGAGGTAGAGCTTGCGGATGGCGTGCGGGCACGCCAGATGCGTCAGATGATTGCCGATGTTCGCGCCAAGGGCGAGCCGGTCAAGGACGAAGCCTGATCGGCTCTAACGGAACTTGGACTACGAAGGGCTGTCCCGCAGTCTTTCCGGGCGGGCGCGTGGCGTCGTAACGGTCGAGGACTATGCTGTATATTTCGCGATGGAAGACGACGGCGATTCTGGCGACCGTGTTTGCGGTCTGCCTTTTCGCGGTCCCTAATCTTTTTCCTGAGAGCGTGGTGCAGAACTGGCCGAAATGGGCACAGCGCCACATCGTGCTCGGCCTCGACCTGCAGGGCGGCTCCCACATCCTGCTGGAGGTCGACTCGGGCGCGGTCCGGAAAGAAAAGGTCGAGGCTCTGCGTGACGACGTGCGCCGGGTCGTGCGCGAGAACAAGCTGGGCAGCCCGGCGGCAACGACGGTCCGCGGCAACAGCGTCGAGTTCCGCATCCGTGAGGGCGTCGATCCCAAGCTTGCACTGCAGAAATTCCAGGAATTGTCGCAACCGCTCGGCGGCCTTCTTGCCGCCACCGGTCAGCGCAGCGTCGACGTGACGGACGCCGGCAACGGGCTTTTCCGCATGACGGTCACCGAGCCGGCGCTGCTTGAGCGCGTCCGGCAGTCGGTGGATCAGTCGATCCAGATCATCGAGCGCCGCGTCAACGAACTCGGAACGGTCGAGCCGGTGATCGCGCGCCAGGGCGTTGACCGCGTGCTGGTGCAAGTGCCGGGATTGCAGGATCCCTCGCGCCTGAAGGAGTTGCTGGGCAAGACCGCGAAGCTGACCTTCCGCATGGTCGACATGACGGTGCCCGTCGATCAGGCGTTGCAGGGCCGGGTGCCGCCGGAATCGGAAATCCTGTACGGCAGCGCCGCCGAGAACCGGCAGCCTTATCTGATCGAGAAGCGGGTGGTGGTCTCGGGTGAGGATCTGACCGATGCGCAGCCCGGCTTCGACCAGCGGACCAGCGAGCCGATCGTCACCTTCCGCTTCAACACCAACGGCGCCCGCCGTTTTGCGCAGGCGACCCAGGAAAATGTCGGCCGGCCCTTCGCTATCATTCTCGACAATGAGGTGATCTCGGCGCCGGTGATCCGCGAACCGATCCTGGGCGGCTCCGGCCAGATTTCCGGCAATTTCACCGTCCAGGCGGCCAACGATCTGGCGATCCTGTTGCGCGCCGGCGCCTTGCCGGCCCCGCTTACCATCATCGAGGAACGCACGGTCGGCCCCGGTCTCGGTCAGGATTCGATTGAAGCCGGCACCCGGGCGGCGTGGATCGGATCGATCGCGGTGATCCTGTTCATGTTCGCGACCTACGGCCTGTTCGGGCTGTTCGCCAACATCGCCGTCGCCGTCAACGTGGCGATGATCTTCGGCGTCCTGTCGGCCCTGAATGCGACGCTCACCTTGCCGGGTATCGCCGGCATCGTGCTGACCGTCGGCATCGCGGTCGACTCCAACGTGCTGATCTATGAGCGCATCCGCGAAGAGGTGCGGGCCGGCCGTTCGCCGATCAACGCGATCGACGCCGGTTTCACGCGCGCGCTGGCGACGATCCTGGACTCCAACATCACCACGTTCATCGCCGCCGCCGTGCTGTTCTATATCGGCACC
>JAEWCJ010000023.1 GCA_023390695.1 Pseudomonadota bacterium
TTGCGCTGCGCGTGATTGGCCGAGACGCCGCCGAAGCAATCCGCCTGCTATTCGACGCGCACCTGGATGTAGTTGGCCTGCGCCTTGCTGCCGGCCTGCTGCTGCATCTGCTGCGCCCGCGGCAGGATGCCGAGCAGGTTCTGGATGTGATGGCCGACTTCATGCGCGATCACGTAAGCCTGTGCGAATTCGCACTGCTTGCCCGAGCAGGCACGGAAGCGTGTCTCCATCTCGCGGAAGAACGACGTGTCGAGGAAGACGCGGCGGTCCATCGGACAATAGAACGGCCCCATCGCCGCCTGTGCGAAACCGCAGGCCGATTGCGTTGCGCCGGCAAAGAGACGCAGCCGCGGCGGACGATATTGCTGCCCGTTCTGCGCGAAGATGTCGGTCCACACGTCTTCGGTGCTGCCGAGAACAGCGGCCACGAACTGCCCTTGCCGGTCGCTGGGCGCGCCACCCTGCCGGTCCGGTGTGCGCTGCTCGATCTGCGGCTGGCCGCCGCCGATGATTTCGGCGCCGCCGATCAGAATGCGCGGGTCGATGCCGAGCGCCCAGCCGAGCAGGCCGAGTACGATGAGCGTGCCGAAGCCGAGCCCGCCACCGCCGCCCGCAATCGGAAACCCGCCGCCGCGGCCCAGCCCGCCGCCTTCACCGCGCACATCTTCGACATTGTCGCTGCGGCGAAAATCTTCCCAGCGCATTGCAGTCCCTCCAGCCGTCCCGGTGCAACAAGTCAACCGCCGTCGATAAACAACTGTCACCGATAAATGTCACCGACAATTGTCATCAATGGAATTGTCATCAATGGAATGTGTTCCATGCGTTCGCGCTCTCGCGCGGCGGATATGTAAGCAGGTTCGCGGGCAATTGCGACGGCCGGAGGTATCGTTACCAAATGGTTTTCATGACGGTTCGTGCAAATACTTAAAATCGCTGATGAATTAAGCCGTTTTTTACCTTGAGAGGGCAATATCCGCGGGTAAGTCGGTTGTAGGTCCCGCGTCGCCGACCGCGTCACCTGAGTCAGAGTTCTGAGTCATGGTAGTTTCGCGTCGCGGGGCGCCCCTTCGGGCGCCCCGTCTGACTAAAGAGACAGCAGACACGGCCCGCATCCTTGTGGGCGATTGCGTTGCGCAAATGGCGAAGCTGCCGGCTGCGAGCGTCGATCTGGTCTTTGCCGACCCGCCTTATAATCTGCAACTGCAGAGCGACCTGAAGCGCCCGGACGATTCCCGCGTCGACGCCGTCGATGACGACTGGGACAAGTTCTCGAGCTTCGCGGCGTATGACGATTTTACCCGCGCCTGGCTTCTTGCCGCCCGCCGGCTGATGAAGCCGGCTGCCACGATCTGGGTAATCGGCTCCTATCACAATATTTTCCGCGTCGGCGCGATCATGCAGGATCTCGGCTTCTGGATCCTGAACGACGTGATCTGGCGCAAGAACAACCCGATGCCGAATTTCCGCGGCCGGCGTTTCACCAACGCGCACGAGACCATGATCTGGGCCTCGCGCGACCCCAACGCCAAGGGCTACACCTTCAATTACGAGGCGCTGAAAGCCGGCAACGAGGATGTGCAGGTGCGGTCCGACTGGACGCTGCCGCTTTGCACCGGCGAGGAACGCCTGAAGGGCGCCGACGGCAAGAAGCTGCATCCGACCCAGAAGCCGGAAGCGTTGCTGGCCCGCGTGATCCTGTCGTCGTCGCGGCCGGACGACCTGGTGCTCGATCCGTTCAACGGCACCGGCACGACCGGTGCGGTCGCCAAGCGCCTCGGCCGCCGCTATATCGGCTGCGAGCGTGACAAGGCCTATGCCGACGCGGCGATGAAGCGCATCGCGGCGGTGGAGCCGCTGGAATCGCCGACGCTGGCGCCGTTCATGACCGCGCGCGAAGCGCCGCGGGTGCCGTTCTCGGCCTTGCTGGAACGCGGTCTCGTCTCGGCCGGTGCGAATCTGGTCGACGCCAAGAAGAAGCACAAGGCGCTCGTGCGCGCCGACGGCGCCATTTCGCTCGGCGACAATGTCGGCTCCATCCACCGCATCGGTGCGCTGGCGCAGGGGCTGGGCGCCTGCAACGGCTGGACCTTCTGGCATGTCGAGACCAAGAAGGGCCTGACCCTGATCGACGATCTGCGCGCACAGGTGCGCGCAGAGATGGGGTAGTCCAACTCCGTTCGTCCCCGCGAACGCGGGGCCCAGAGCGGCTGGATTCCGCTTTCGCGGGAATGAACGGAGAGAATCCTACCGTTTCGGCCCGTTGCCGGCGCCGCCGGTGTGACGCGACAGGATCGACACGATCATCAGCGCGCCGATGACGGTGATGTGCTCGGTCGCGGTGTGAAAGGCGCTGATCGCCGCCGCGCCTTCCTTCGCCCAGAAATTGTGAACCAGCGGGATGGTCAGCGCGGTGAACACCGCGAGCGCGCCCGCGCCCAGCCAGGTCCAGCGGTTGAAGATGATCAGTAGCGAGCCGCCGAGCTGCGTGATGATGGTCAGCACGTTCATCAGCACCGGCTGCGGCAGGTTGAACATCGCCATTTCCGCGACGCCTTCCTGGAAATTGATCAGTTTGGCGAGGCCGCTGCCCCAGAAGGCGAACGTCAGGACGACACGGGCAAGGAAGGCGAACCAGCTCTGGTCAAGCAGGCGGGCAATGATCGTGGGCATGAAAGTCTCCGGGGTGGGTTCGAATCGCTCCGCGATGTCGTGCGAATCGCAGGCGGTTGCGGTGGATACTATGTCGCGCACGCATGGCCGCAATGCCGGCAGTCGCGCCGATGTGAAGCGCAGGGCGGTATTCGGTGCGGTCCCGCCTCGCTATGATGGCCGGGTCGATCGATTCATGGAGGCCGTCATGCCAGCGCTCACAATGGATGCCGAGGCCCTGAAGAAATACCGCACCTGGTACATGATCTACGGAGCTTTGCTGATCGTGCTCGGCGTGCTGGCGATTGCGATGCCGAACATGGCGACGCTGGCGGTCGAACTCATGGTCGGCTGGCTGCTGGTCATCGGCGGCGTGTTCGGGCTCATCGCCTCGTTGTCCGGCGGGCAATCCACCCCGGGCTTCTGGTGGAATCTGCTGATCGCCGTTCTCTATCTCGTGGCCGGCATCGCC
Source organism: Pseudomonadota bacterium (assembly GCA_023390695.1). The sequence goes on from JAEWCJ010000023.1 coordinate 3,125, forward strand.
CTGCTGTGGCACCCGGTGGCCGGCGCGGTGACGCTCACGCTCATTCTCACCGCCTACCTGATCGCCGGCGGCATCACCAAGGCGGTGATGTCGGTGAACCTGCGTAACCTCATTCCGAAGGCGTGGACGTGGATGCTGCTCAGCGGCATCGTCGATATCGTGCTGGCGGTGCTGATCCTGTCCGGCTGGCCGGGCAGCGCGGGCTGGGTGATCGGCCTTCTGGTCGGCATCAATCTGCTGATGACCGGCGTCGCGCTGGTGGTCGCCTCGATCTACAGCCGCGACATCACCCGCGTGACCGTGCGCACGGCGTGACTGATTGTCGTCATGGCCGGGCTCGTCCCGGCCATCCACGCCTTCATTGATGAGATGCGGCTTGGACGTGGATGCCCGCGACAAGCGCGGGCATGACGGAAAGTGTATCTTACTTCGCCGCGGTCACCATGATCTCGACCTTGTAGTCCGGCGTCGCAAGCTTGGCTTCCACCGTGGCGCGGGCCGGGGTGTTGCCGGACGACACCCAGGCGTCCCACACCGCGTTCATCTCGGCGAAATTCGCCATGTCGGTGATCCAGATATTGGCGGTCAGCAGCTTGCTCTTGTCGGTGCCGGCCTTGGCCAGATAGCCGTCGATCTGCGCCAGGATGTTCTGGGTCTGCTCGGTGACGCTCTTGCCCTTGGGCTCGTCGGCGACCAGACCGGCCAGATAGACGGTGTTGCCGTGCACCACGGCCTTGCTCATGCGCGGGCCGGTATCAAAACGCTGGATCGTCATTTGCTATCCTCTTCTGACGCTATCGGCCGCATTCCTAGCGGTTGAGCGGCATGTTGCAAGTCCGGTAGCAAGTCCAGTAGCCCGGATGAAGCGAAGCGAAATCCGGGGGACGCCTTGATCCTGCATTTCGCTTCGCTCCGTGCGGGCTACGGAAGTGGCAAGTCTGCTGCCCTGGGCTATTATTGCCTTCAACCGGGGCGCTGTGACAGAACCCCGCCCAAAAGTCGCGTAGGGGGAAGCCGATGACTGTGCTCGTGGCCGGAGGCGGGATCGCCGGCCTGACCGTGGCGCTCAGCCTGCACCAGATCGGGGTGCCGGTGCGCGTCTTCGAAAGCGTCGGCGAGCTCAAGCCGCTTGGTGTCGGCATCAACGTGCTGCCGCATGCCTGCCGCGAGCTGATCGAGCTCGGCCTGCTCGACAGGCTCGACGAGACCGGGATCCGCACCCGCGAACTGGCCTATTTCAACAAGCACGGACAGCAGATCTGGTCGGAGCCGCGCGGGCTGGAGGCCGGTTACAAATGGCCGCAATTCTCCATCCATCGCGGCATCCTGCTGCAGCTCCTGCTCGATGCCGCGCGCGAACGCATCGGCGCGGAGAACGTCCTCACCGGCCATCACCTGCAGGACTGGACCGAAACCGCGGACGGCGTACGCGCCCGTTTCCGCGGCGAGGACGGCCAGCCGGCCGAATATGAAGGCTCGCTCCTGATCGGCGCCGACGGCATCCATTCGGCGATGCGCGCGAAACTCTATCCGCAGGAGGGCGCGCCGATCTGGAACGGCCGCATTCTCTGGCGCGGTGTCACCGAGGGCGAGCCGTTCCTGTCCGGACGCACCATGATCATGGCCGGGCACGAGAGCCTGAAATTCGTCTGCTATCCGATTTCCCGCGCGGCCTCCGAGCGCGGGCGGCCGATGATCAACTGGATTGCCGAACGGCTGTTGCCGCCGGACTTCCAGTGGCGGCGCGAGGATTACAACCGCGCCGGCAAGCTGGAGGAGTTTCTGCCGTATTTCGAAAGCTGGCGCTTCGACTGGCTCGACGTGCCCGGCCTCATCCGCACCGCGCAATATTGCTACGAATATCCGCTGGTCGATCGCGATCCGCTCGAGCGCTGGACCTTCGGCCGCGTCACGCTTCTGGGCGACGCCGCGCATCCGATGTATCCGATCGGCTCCAACGGGGCCTCGCAGGCGATCCTCGACGCGCGGGTCCTGGCGCGGGAAATCCTGGCTAGGGGCGCAACCCCCGAGGCCTTGCTCGCCTATGAGGACGAACGGCGGCCCGCGACCACGAAGCTGGTGCTCCTCAACCGGCAGAACGGGCCGGAGCAGGTCATGCAACTGGTTGAGGAGCGTGCGCCGGGCGGCTTCGACAAGGTCACCGACGTGCTGTCGCGGCAGGAGCTGGAAGACATCGCGGCGAACTACAAGAAGGTGGCGGGCTTCCAGGTCGATGCGCTCAACGCCAAGCCGCCGATCGTGCCGGTGCCGCCGGTTGCGGGCGGCGGCAAGC
>JAEWCJ010000029.1 GCA_023390695.1 Pseudomonadota bacterium
GGATACGCCGGCCGCGCTTCGCAAATCGGCTCAGCCCGGCGCTGTCACTGTCGCGGTCGCGATCGATGGCGAGCTGGCCGGGCAATTCACCCTGGCCGACGAATTGCGGCACGGCGCACGGGAATTGCTTCTGTCGCTCAAAAAACAAGGGATCACGCGCATCGTACTCGCCACCGGCGACCGGCACGATGTCGCGCAAACTATCGCGGCGGAGCTGCCGCTCGATGCCGTCCGCTTTGAGCTGACCCCCGATCAGAAGGTTCTGGTGGTGCTGTCGGAACGCAAGAACGGACCGGTGATGATGGTCGGGGACGGCGTGAACGACGCGCCGGCGCTGGCCGCCGCCGATGTCGGCGTGGCCATGGGCGCGACGGGCGCGGCAGCCAGCGCGGAAGCCGCCGATGTTGTGCTGCTGGTCGATCGCCTCGACCGGCTGATGCCGGCACTGCGCATCGCGCACCGCTCGCGCGCCATTGCCCTGCAAAGCGTTTACGGCGGAATCGGCCTGTCAGTGCTCGGCATGTTCGCCGCCGCCTTCGGCTACATCAACCCGGTTCAGGGGGCGCTGCTGCAGGAGGCCATCGACATCGCCGTCATCCTGAACGCACTGCGCGCACATAATGAAGGACCTGCATTGCGCCAGCAGACACCGGCCTGACGGAATGAGTCAGGCCGCCTCATGCCCCATTTGCCGCACCTTGGACAGCCAGCGGAGGCGCTTCTCCTCCGTGGAGGTACCGACCATCCCGAACAAGGTGTGGCGAACCGGCCGGATACCCACGAAATTGAGGATGTTGCGTTTCAGCATTTTCAGCGCATGCGCGCCGAAATACCAGCGATAGATGAAGGCCGGCATACCCATCGTGACGATGACGCGCGCGGATTTCCCGCCCAGGAGCGGCTTGAAGCCGGTCATGTTGGTATCGCTGCGGAACGCAAATCCGGGCTGCAGCACACGTTCAAGAAAGCCCTTGAGAAGAGCGGGCAATGTTCCGAGCCAGAGCGGAAAGACGATGACGATGTGATCGGCCCAGCCGATGGCATCCTGCGCGGCCTGCAGATCCTGCTCGAGCGGCTGCACCTTGCTGAAACCCTCGTGCAGGATCGGATCGAAGGTCATGCGCGACAATACGTAAAGCCGCGCCTGATGACCGGCGGCCGCGGCGCCATGCATATAGGCTTCGGCCAGCGCCTCACAGAATGTATTGCGCTGGGCGTGCCCGACGATGATGCAGATTCTGGTCATCGGCATATCGCTGACATGACGTCTTCAGCAATCAGCGTATGTCCCGGCCGCCGGATCGCGGTCGGGACAATGCAATGCTCACATGCCGGAGCTGATGCGATGGATGCGCAGGTTGTCGTTCACGGAACGCACGCCCGGAATCCGCTCCGCCGCAATGCGGACCGCCGCCTTTTCTTCGGCGCTGTCGACGATTCCCCACAGATCGACGGCGCCATCGCGAACGATGACATTGACGATACTCTGCCCCCAGGGCTGGCGGCTGATCTGCGCAACGACAGCCTCGCGCAGGGCCTCGTCGGTGTCTTCGGCGCTCATGTCTTTCTTGGCGCTCGCCAGCGCCTGCACGAGGTTGGCGCGGCTGACGACACCTGTCACTTCATCCTTCTCGACAATGGGGATTCGCTTCACGCCGTGCCGTTCCATGAGATCCGCAATCTCGTACAGCGGCGTGTCCGGGCTGGCCGTCACGACGGTCGTCGTCATGACATCCTTGGCCTTCAGGCCATGGGTTTTTGCAAATTCAGCCGCCAGATTGCGCCCCGAACTGACCATCTCCAGCCACCATGAGCGGCGGCGTTCGGTGCCGGTTTCCACGCGCCGGATCAGATCGCCCTCGGAGACGATGCCGAGCAGCTTTCCGTCACTGCCGACCACCGGTACGGCACTGATGCCGTTTTTCACCAGAGTATTGGCAACGGCTTGAACCGAGAGTTCCGGTCCGACCGAAATGGCATGACACGTCATCACATCGCGCGCTTTCATGACTGGCTCCTATTTGATTATCAAATTCTAGCCGCCCCGGCCGCTGTGCCGTTGAGCTAAGTCAACACAGCGTTCCGGGCACCAGCATGGCACAACGCTTGCGGCGAGTCGGCGGCAACTCTTCCTGGCAGCCAGCAGTGGTTCTTCCGGAACCAGAAATTGGCTGCAGGGCCGAGCCACCCACTAAATGTTGCTGTCATGGTCTCCGGATTCACCCGATCCGGGACTGAGCAAGCCAGGCATGCTGACGCATGGCAAACGGCTTGCCTGGTGTCCGGTCCTTCGCCTTCCGCACCCAGCCGGCTCACCACAAAATCCAACGACTCGATATCGCCATTGGCGCTCATGCGCGGCGCATGCGCCCTATCGGATGCAACGCGTCGTGGCCGCATGGCACGGGCAATCCGGACCTTAGGCAGAAGAATCTCTTCGAGGTTGCGTGACCGAATGACGGACCGGCGGCGCCCGGAAGCGGGAGTGAACTAGACGATCTTCTCAGGAGGCGGCAGCGTTCTATAGGCCGCCATCGCACCCCAGGCGGCAATGGCCGCGAGCGCCAGCGAGATCAGCACATTGTATCCGGCCAGGGAAATGCCGAGGAAACTCCACGCCACCTCGTCACAACGGACCACGCGGATCGATTCCAATTTCTTGAGCAGACCGCCGGCGGTCCCGAGATCGCCGAGGGCGCCGCCGCAATCCTGCGGTCCGGGCCAGAACTTCCATTCCACGCCGGCATGATAGGCGCCGAGTCCGGCATTCCACAGCATGCCGGCGGTGATCGCGACAAAGGCGGCAATCAGAACCTTCCGCGAGGCCCCGACCGAGACTCCCAAAAATGCCAGCACCGCCAGCGGAATTGCAAAATAATAGGCGTAACGCTGCTCGAGACAGAGCGGGCAAGGCTGCAAGCCGAGGACATACTGGAAATACCAGGCGCCCAGGATGGTCGCCGCGCCCAGTCCCGCGATCAACAATGCGGCAAACGGGACCGGCGTTTTCGCGGCCATTTCCTGAATCGGCTTGAGCATGGCGTCCTTTTTCCTGTGCGGGGCCTCCCGATAGCCTCATGACCGGCCGCTGTCGATTCAAAGACTCTTGAGTAGTCCGCAATTCCCGCTTATGTCAGCGCCGGGCCGGGCGAAATATTCACCCCCGCCCGCCCGCCGCTATGATCCGCGGCCTGCTTTTAGCCCCTGTGGCGGAATTGGTAGACGCGCTCGACTCAAAATCGAGTTCCGCAAGGAGTGCTGGTTCGATCCCGGCCAGGGGCACCATTCCCAAAATCCGCGCGATCCATCTATGATATGAGGTTCGGTCATGACCCGGGCCCGATAGGGAGACGCCGCGCGATGAACGAAGACGTTCTTAACACTACGATCCGCAAATTCCTCAAGCATGTCGGAGTGACCTCGCAGCGCGAGATCGAGAAGGCCGTGCGCGATGCGATCGAGGCCGGCAAGCTGAAAGGCAACGAGACGCTGCCCGCGACCATGACGCTGAAGATCGGCGGCCTCGATGTGACGCATGAGATCACCGGTGCGATCGAATTGGAATAGCGCCTGATCGCCGGCATGACGGCGTAGTGAATGCCGGTTCAGCGCGCAGGACATTTCAGCGGAACGATTTCGCATTTCCTGACATTAGCGGGGGGCGGATGCCGGATGGTTCGCGAGCGCATCGTACGGCCGAACGGTGCTGTCGTATATCGCTCCGTCCGGCGCTGCTGACCGACGCACGCAAGTCTCGGCTGAAACAAAAAGCCCGGCGCAGTTAGCGCACCGGGCTTTTCTACTAATGCAGGTTGACTACGGCGTGTTCAGAGACCGGCCAGCGCCTTGTTGTAATACGACAGATCGATGTACTTCTCGGGCATGCCGGGCGTGCCGCCGGCCCAGTCCGCACGCAGCTTCAGCACGTTCTTGAAGCCCTCCAGGTCGAAGGCTGCATCCGTCGCCATGCCGCTCTGGGGATCGACGGCGATCGCGTAGGATTCTGCGGCCACATCGGGCTCCAGCTTCAGGTTCTTCACCAAGAGCCCGATCGCTTCGTCCTTGTTTTTTGAATCAAGCGACCAACGCAGCCCTTCGATATAGGCCTGGATGTAACGCACCAGCACATCGGAATTGGCCTGCGCCCAGGACTTCATCACCCAGGCAGCAGTGGCCTGGTACGGGCCGATCGTCTTCACCACCTCGCCGGTATCCTTCAGGCCGGCGCGGCGCGCCAGAATCGAGAAGGGCGGGTTGAGCGTCGACGCGCCGGAGGTCTTGTCGTTCTTCATCGCATCGAAGCGGCGGAAGGTCGAGCCGACCGGCCTGATCTCGTAGTCGCCCTTGTTCAGGCCATTGCGCTTCAGCACTTCATAGACCTGGAAGGCATAGGCAGTCGCCGGCGCGTCGACGATCACCGTCTTGCCGCGCAGATCCTTGATCGAGGGCGTATCCGCCTGCGTGAAGATATGATTCCAGCCGCTGTCGCCGCCCATCAGCACCGCGATATCGGCCTTGGCAACATCCGCCATCGCCAGTGCATTATCGACCGCGCCATGCACGATCTGATGATCGTTCTTGATCAGACCGCCGCGCAGGACGTCCGAGGACGGTGCCGGCAGCACCTCCACCGCAAGTTTGCGTTTTTCGAACAGGCCCTTCGCCTGCGCCGCAAAGATGGGAAGATTCTGAAGTCCCGGAAACACCATCACCTTGATCGCGTCCTGCGCCAGGGAAGGTGAAGCCGTCAGTGCCGATGCCATGATGACCGCCAGTCCAAATATCTTGAAACGAGGTGTTTTGAAGCGAGGTGTCCCGAAACGAAACGCCATTTTGTCCTCCCGTACATTCTTGTTTTTCGGTGAGTTGCTTCTTCATAACACCTGATCGGCGCCGGCATTCCCCCTTGTGAACATGGCTTCCATGCCGCGGCGGACTTGCACGGCGGGCATCATTCCGATTTGCGAACAATATCGGAAGATTCTGGTGAGGCCGAAACAGGTTTTGTCTACGCGCGCCGCGTGAAGCCGTCGACATTCCAGAATTCGCTGCCGACCTGATGATGCCC
>JAEWCJ010000030.1 GCA_023390695.1 Pseudomonadota bacterium
GCGTCTGCTCGGCGGGCTTCGCCACCCCCGCGTTGCCCGCCCCGAGCGCCGCCGTGATCTGGCCGAGAAAAATCGCCAGCGGAAAATTCCACGGCGAGATGCAGACAAAAACGCCGCGTCCGCGATACCGCAATTCATTGGTCTCGCCGGTCGGGCCCGGCATCATTTCGGGAGCCAGCGCGCGTCGCGCCTCGGCGGCGTAATAGCGGCAGAAATCCACCGCCTCCCGCAGTTCCGCCACCGCATCATCGAGCGTCTTGCCGCCCTCGTCCTGCAGCAGCGCAAGGAACGAGGCGTGCCTTTCCTCGAGCAGATCGGCGGCGCGGTCCAGAGCCGCCGCGCGTTTCTCGACCGGCGTCGCCGACCATTGTCCGAAGCCTTGTTGCGCGGCGCTCATGGCCGCGTCGGCGGCCGCCCGATCGGCGTCGATCACTTCGCCGACAGTCCGGCCGTCGATGGGCGAGGCAACGGGGCGCGGCCTGCCGGATTGCGGCCTGCCGTCGATCAACGACGAAGCCGCGATTGTCCTGCGCGCTTTCTGCACGTCTTGCAGCAGGGATTGCAGGCTCGCGCGATCGCCGAATTCCACACCCGCCGAATTCCGGCGCGACGGCGCATAGAGATCGCGCGGCAATGGAATTTTCGGATGGCGCGCATGCGCGGAATCTCCGATCGCGTGCCCGGGCCGCTCCAGGATGTGCTCGAGCGGAACGGCCGGATCGGCAGCGACCGACACGAACGAGCTGTTGGCGCCGTTCTCCAGCAGACGCCGCACCAGATAGGCCAGCAGATCGCGATGCCCGCCGACCGGCGCATAGACGCGGCACGCGGCCTCCGGCATCTCCGCGCGCAGCGCCGCGTAAAGCTGTTCGCCCATGCCGTGCAGCCGCTGGAATTCCAGATTCTCGACACCGCCCGCGGCTTCGACAACGCTCGCCACCGTCAGCGCATTGTGGGTCGCGAATTGCGGAAAGATCTGCGGACGCGCGGCGAGCAGCTTGCGCGCGCAATGCATGTAGCAGAGATCGGTCATCGCCTTGCGCGTGAACACCGGATAGTCGGGCAGACCCCGCTCCTGCGCGCGCTTGATTTCCGAATCCCAATACGCGCCCTTCACCAGCCGGACCATGAAACGGCGCGACAGCGTCTGCGCCAGTTCCACCACCCAGTCGATCACCGCCGGCGCGCGCTTCTGATAGGCCTGCACGGCCAGTCCGAAACCGTGCCAATCCGCAAGCGTCGGATCGGCGGCGACCGCACGCACGACATCCAGCGACAATTCAAGCCGGTCGGCCTCCTCGGCGTCGACGGTGAAATTGAGATTGTGCGCCTTCGCCCGGCGCGCGAGGTCCAGGACCCGCGGCGTCAGTTCGCGCAGCACGCGCCCATGCGAGATCGCCTCATAGCGCGGATGCAGGGCGGACAGCTTCACCGAGATGCCGGGCCGCTGCGGCAGATCGGGGACCTGCGACGCGGCGCCGATGGCCTCGATCGCATTGGCATAGGAGTCAAAGTAACGCTCGGCGTCATCCGCCGTGCGCGCGCCCTCGCCGAGCATGTCGAAGGAATAGCGGAATTCCGGATTCGCCTGCGCGCGCCCGAGCGCCTCATCGATGGTCTGGCCGAGGACGAAATGCGAACCGAGCAGGCGCATCGCCTGCCGGGCGGCGGTCCGCACGGCCGGCAGGCCGAGGCGTTTCACGAGGCTGTCGAGAATGTTTTCCGGCGTCTCGCCGGGATGGATCAGCCGGGCGGTGACGCCCAGCGTCCAGGCCGAAGCCGACACCAGGAGCGCATCCGATTTCAGGTCGGGATGCGACCAGTCGCCGGCCGCCAGCTTGTCCTCGATCAGGCGGTCGGTGGTGGCGGCATCCGGCACCCGCAACAGGGCTTCCGCCAGCACCATCAGCGCCAATCCCTCCCGGGTCGACAGCGAATAGGCGTGGAGGAAATCCTCGATGCCGCCGAGACCGCCGCTGCGGCCGCGGATGGCGGCGACCAGCCGGCGCGTCAGCGCATCGACCTTCGCCTCGGCGGCGGGGTCGCGCGCGTCGTGATCCAGCAACCGTTGCGCGACGACCTCGTCGGCCTCCGCATAGGGGGCCTCAAACACGGCGCCGTTCTGTCTCATGTCGAGCCCCTGGCATTCCAAGCGCGTCATCATAACCGTGACGTTCGACGCATTGAATGGGGTGCGCGACAGGACGGCTGCCGGACGGTCCGGCCCGAACTTACCCGAACTTGCCCGACCCTGCCCGGTCCTGCGGCAGGCTGCCGCGCAACTGTGCAGACAGCCGCCGAATCCCCGCCGCTCGCTTGCACTTTCTGGCGGCATGTTCTTTGCTCATCAGCAGACTGGGACACGAAATTATCAATCGACCCTGGCCGCCGCAGCCCGGCGCCGGGCAGCCATCGGAAAGGATGACAGATGAGTGCTGCTGATGTGATCCGCAGGGCGGGCATTGTGGCCGCTGCCCTTGGAACGGGCCTTGGGGCGCTGGCACTGAGCGGCGCCGCCTCTGCACAGACACCGGTCAAATTCACCCTCGACTGGAAATTCGAAGGTCCCGCCGCCCCGTTCACGGTCGCCCTCGACAAGGGATATTTCAAGGCCGAGGGGCTCGACGTCACCATCGACACCGCCGGCGGCTCGCTCGAACCGCTGAACCGCCTCGCCTCCGGCACCTATGACATGGGCTTCGGCGACATCAAATCGCTGATCAAGTTCCGCGACGCCAACCCGAACACGCCGATCAAGGCGGTGTTCATGGTCTACAACAAGCCGCCTTTCGCGGTCATCGGCCGCAAGAGCCGCGGCGTCGTGAAGCCGAAGGATCTCGAAGGCAAGAAGCTCGGGGCCCCGGCGCCGGACGGCGCCTATGCGCAGTGGCCGATCTTCGTCGAAGCCAACGGCATCGACGCGTCCAAGGTGACCATCGAGAACGTCGGCTTCCCTGTGCGCGAGCCGATGCTGGCGGCTGGCCAGGTCGACGCCATTACCGGCTTCTCGTTCTCGTCCTTCATCAACCTCAAG
>JAEWCJ010000037.1 GCA_023390695.1 Pseudomonadota bacterium
GGTCAGCACGGTGAAGATCGACGGATCGGGATGATCGAACGCGATCGCCCCGACCGGCGAGAAATGCCGCAGATCGTATTTGTAGGGCGCATAATTGCCGTGCCAGGCGACGACATCGAGCGGCGAATGCGGAAGCTGGGTCTTGAACAAGTCCCCGCCCCACTTCACGAGCAACGTGCAGTTCTGCTCCACGTCCTCGTACCAGGCGACCGGGGTGTGGAAGTCGCGCGGATTGGCGAGGCAATTGGCGCCGATCGGCCCGCGATCCGGCAAGGTGAAGCCACCGCCGTAATTCTCGCAGACATAGGCGCGCGCCGGCCCGTCGATCAGTTCGCAGCGGAAGATGACGCCGCGCGGAATGACGCAAATCTCGCCGGGCTCGATTTCGATCACCCCGAATTCGGTGCGGAAGCGCAGTTGTCCCTGCTGCGCGACGACCAGCATTTCGCCGTCGGCATTGAAGAAATGCTCACGCACCATCGAGTCGGTCACCAGCAGCACATGCGCCGCCATGCCGGACATTGATTCGCAATCGCCGGCGACCGTCATGGTGTGCAGGCCGGAGACAAAGGTGGTTTTCTTCTTCGGAAACGGCGTCGGATTCCAGCGCAGCGGGCCGATCGCCAGATCGCTGTCCTCGCGTTCGGGGGCGGTGCGGATATGCCCGCGATCGATCTTCTTGAAACGCGCGGTGTGCCGCACGGTGGGCCGGATGCGGTATAGCCAGGAGCGCTGGTTGGAGGCCTGGGGGGCGGTGAAAGGCGAGCCGGACAATTGTTCGGCATAGAGGCCGTAATTCACCTTCTGCGGCGAGTTGCGTCCGATCGGCAGGGCACCGGGCAAGGCTTCCGTCTCGAAGCTGTTGCCGAAACCCGACATATAGTCGTCCAGCCGGGCGGAGGCGCGTTCCTTAGGGCGGGCCGCCGGCTGCGGCGACGGTGCGCGGCGGCCGGTCCCGGAGGGAGACCCTGCGGGGCGGGCCATGCGCGGACGAGTGTCGAGTTCGCTTGCCATGACGTCCTCCATCGCCGCAGAAAACGGCCTATCATTATTTATATTTGCATCATCAAATATTAGTTACACATGAAACTATTGTCAAATCCCTGCGCAATTGCCTTGAAATCAACATCCATAACGACGATATAGGCACATCGGAGTCGGCTTACAGCCGCCTGCGGGCCGCGTGAACGAAGACCGGACGGTCTTCTGCCCGCCACTCTCCCCGACCTTTCATCGGCAGCCCTGACCACGCGGGATGTCTTTTAAACCCCGCGGACACATCCGCGCGTCATCGGACGCCGGCTGTTTCGCTGTATGCGAGATTTGTCATTTGACGTCTTTTTCAGAACTCGGCCTTGCAACGCCGATCACCCGCGCTCTCACCGAAGAGCGATATGAAACTCCCACTCCCATTCAAGCCCAGACCATCCCCCACGTTCTTGCCGGCCGCGATGTCGTCGGCATCGCCCAGACCGGCACCGGCAAGACTGCGGCCTTCGCTCTGCCGATCCTCAACCACCTCTCCCATCACCCCAAGCGCGCCGAGCGCCGCACCTGCCGTGTGCTGGTGCTGAGCCCCACCCGCGAGCTCTCCGGACAGATCGTCGACAGCTTCAAGACCTATGGGCGGCATTTGCGCCTGCAGGTGGCGCTCGCCATCGGCGGCGTGCCGATCAACCGCCAGCGCAGCGCACTCGCCAACGGCGCGGAGATTCTCGTCGCCACGCCCGGCCGCCTGCTCGATCTGGTGGGCATCGGCGCCCTGCGTCTCGATCATGTCGAAGTGCTGGTCCTGGACGAGGCCGATCGCTTGCTGGACATGGGCTTCATTCACGATATCCGCAAAGTCATCAAACAGGTCCCGGTCAAGCGGCAGACCCTGTTCTTCTCGGCCACCATGCCGAAGGAGATCGAGGATCTGGCACGCAGCATGTTGCGCGATCCCGCGCGTGTCGCGGTGACGCCGGTGGCGTCGACTGCCGAGCGCATCGCCCAGCGCGTGGTGCATGTGGAGAAAGCCGGCAAGCTGGCATTGCTAGCGCAGACCCTGAACACCGAAACCATCGACCGCGCCATCGTCTTCACCCGCACCAAGCACGGCGCCGACAAGGTGGTGCGGCAACTCGAATTGCGCGGCATTGCAGCGGCGGCCATCCATGGCAACAAGTCGCAGAACCAGCGTGACCGGGCGCTGTCCGCCTTCCGCGAGGGCCGCATCCGCACCCTGATCGCGACCGACATCGCCGCCCGCGGCATCGACGTCGACGGCATCAGCCATGTCATCAACTACGACCTGCCCAATGTTCCGGAAAGCTATGTGCACCGGATCGGCCGCACCGCCCGGGCCGGCGCCGAAGGCGTCGCCATTTCCTTTTGCGATGGCGAGGAACGCGCCTATCTGCGCGATATCGAACGACTGATCCGGATGCGTGTGCCGGCGACCGACAGTAACGGCCAGACGGTCACCGATACGCCGCCTCCGCCGCGCGAGGCACGCGCCCCGCGTCAGGACCAGCGCGGGCAGCAGCCCGGCAAAAACGGCGCGCAGCGCAAGCGCCGCCGCCGCATGGGCGGCGGCCATCATCCGAGCGAGGGACAGGACAAACGTCCCGCCACGTTCCACAATGGAGAGATTTCGTCAGTTGCCTTTATGCAGGGCCGCCGTGACAACGGGCGCAAAGACGCCCGCAATTCGCGCCGCCCGGTCTAATTGAAGAGGATCGTTCAATGGCAAAAGAAGAAATGCTGGAGTTCGACGGCACCGTCACCGAGGTGCTGCCCGACGGTCACTTCCGCGTAAAGCTGGATAATGACCATGAGGTGCTTGCCTATACCGCCGGCAAGATGCGCAAGTTCAAGATCCGCACCGGCGTGGGCGACCGCGTCATCGTCGAAATGTCGCCCTATGATCTGACCCGCGGCCGCATCAGCTTCCGCCACCGCGGCAATGCGATGGCCGCGCCCCCGACCCGCCGGCAGACCGTCGTCCGCAGGCGGTAACGGCGGCATGAATATCGCATGGCTGTCGGGGTTCTTGTCGGTGTCTAACGGGATCGACAGCCATGAAACTGCTGCTGATGACACTGCTGCTAGGCGGCATCGCCCTTTTTCCGGTTGTCCTTGAGCATTTGCGCGCACGCCGCCCCCGCAAGGTCACTTGACCCGGCCGGGCGGCCCAGCCGTTGCGCGTTGCCCAAACTTCGGTCATGGTCCGCCCGGTCTGGAGCAAAAATCGGGCGCGCATCGCTTCATGGCAACACAGACAAAAACCGACCTGCCCCCCGCGGCCGAACCGGCGGATCAGAGGGCGCCTGGCAATGCCCCGCTGAAGCTTGAGGAATTCCTCCCCTATCAGCTCAATGTCGCCTCCAACCTCGTGTCGCAGGCGCTTTCGCGCATCTATTCCGACCGCTACGGCATCGGAGTGCCGGAATGGCGGATCCTCGTGACGCTCGGACAATTCGGGGTGATGACCGGCAAGGCGGTGGGCGGCCACACCCATATGCACAAGACCAAGGTGTCCCGCGCGGTCGCTCATCTCGAGAAAAGCAGATTGGTCCAGCGTCGCTCCAACAAATCCGATCTGCGCGAGTCGCTGCTGTCGCTCACCCCGGAAGGGCGCGCCATCTACGAAGAGCTCGCACCCGGTGCGCGCAATTTCGCCGAGCATCTGCTCGACGCCATCGCGCCGGCCGACCGTGATGCCTTTGCCCGCGCCCTCGACCAGCTCACCCAGCGCGCCAAGACGCTTGCGGCCAAAGCCGAAAAAGGCGAACACGACACCTGATGACCTTCGCCTGCCCGCAATTTACGACGGACGGGACCAGATACGATAATCGCCAGGAGGACACGTGAAGCTCTACACCTATTTCCGTTCATCGGCCGCCTATCGGGTGCGGATCGCGCTCAATCTGAAAGACATCGCGTATGAGGGTATCTCGATCCATCTGACCAAGGATGGCGGGCAGCAGAAAACGCCGGAATATCGCGCGATCAATCCGCAGATGCGGGTGCCGACGCTGGAATTGTCCAGCGGTGAAAAGCTGATCCAGTCGCTGGCGATCATCGAATATCTCGACGAGGTCTTTCCCGAACCCGCATTGCTGCCCAAGGACGCCATCGAACGCGCGCATGTCCGCGCCGCCGCGCAGCTCATCGCCTGCGATATCCACCCGCTGAACAATCTCGTCACCCTGCAATATCTCCGTAAACTCGGTCACGACGATGCGACCGTGAACGAGTGGTACACGTCCTGGGTCATGGCCGGGTTCGAAGCGCTTGAGCCGCTGCTCAAGCCTGGTCCTTATGCGTTCGGGTCCCAGGTCGGTCTCGCCGACATCTGCATCGTCCCGCAGGTCTTCAATGCGCGGCGGTTCAAGGTGCCGGTCGAACGCTTCCCGAATATCGCCGCCGTCGATGCTGCATGTGCAAAACTGCCCGCCTTCGAGAAGGCGCGGCCGGAAAACCAGTTCGACAGAGAATGACAGCCGCGCGCCGCGCGCGTATCTCGCGGCGCACGGGCGTGTTACGAGCAGCATGTGACAGCCCATCAGATCAGCCGGGTCCTCTTCTGGATGACCGGCACCCTCCTTTCATTCTCCGTCATGGCCGTATCGGTACGCGGTCTGGCGGGGCGGCTGTCCATTTTCGAGATCCTGACGATCCGCAGCTCGCTGGCGCTGGTCATTCTGCTGCTGCTGGCCGCAATCCAGCCGTCGCTGCGCTCGGGCTTTGCCCCGCAGCAGCTTGGGCTGCATCTCTTTCGCAGTCTGGTTCATTTCGGCGGCCAGTATTGCTGGGCGCTGAGCATCACGCTGCTGCCGCTCGCGGTCGTCTTCACCCATGAATTCATGCTGCCGGTCTTTGTCGTCATTCTCGCCGTGATCTTTCTTGGCGAGCGGGCGACGTCGGGCCGCATTATCGTGATCGTGTTCGGTTTTATCGGCGCCCTGGTGATCCTGCGCCCGGGGATCCAGGCATTCCAGCCGGCCGCCCTGCTCGTGCTACTGGCGGCGCTGCTGTATGCGGAGTTCAACGTCCTCACCAAGAAGATGACGTCGAACACCGGCACCTTCGCGATCGTATTCTGGATGAACCTGATGCAGTTCCCGATGGGACTCGCCGGCAGCGATCCGTTCTTCCCGCTCAAGCTCGACTGGGCGCAAGTCCCCTCCGTCCTCGGCGTGGGGGTCGCGGGCCTG
This sequence comes from Pseudomonadota bacterium, assembly GCA_023390695.1. Next base: position 5,202 of record JAEWCJ010000037.1, read on the forward strand.
ACCGCGCATTACTGCCTCGCCAACGCGTTCCGCTGGGGCGACGCCAGTCTGGTCACCCCGCTGGACTTCCTGCGGGTTCCGCTGATCGCCGTGGTCGGCTGGTGGTTCTTCGGAGAGTCGCTGGATATCTGGGTGTTCGTCGGCGGCCTGATCATTCTGGCCGGTATCCTGTGGAATTTGCGCGCCGAAACCCGCCCACCCCGGTTTGCGAAAGCGGATGCAGCCAAGCCACATTGACCTCGCCCGCCGGCTGTGCTCGTTGAGGACCGGGGATTGACGCTCCGATAACCAAACGGGACCCTCAGGCCGCGACGGAGCCATGAGGATCGGGATAATTGCCGGCGGGACGATGGTATTGGCGCTTTTCCGCACATCAAGCGTTGTTGCGATTCTGCTCACGGGCGCGACATTGGCGGCCGCGCAGGGCTTTCAGCCGCCGCCCGGCGGCTCGCGCGATCAGGTCTGCAACCGGCTGGAAGCGCAATTGTCCGGCATTGACCGCGCCAGCGGCGATCCGGCCCGGGTCGAACTGGTCCGCCGGCATGAAGACGCGATCGCCCGCCAGCAAAGCGAACTCGACCGTGCCGTGGCGCAGTCCCGCCGTCTGAATTGCGACAGCCCGGGCTTCTTCCAGCTCTTCAATCCGCAACAGGCGCAGCAATGCGCGCCGCTGAACCGGCAGGTCCAGGAAATGCGGAACAACCTGAACCGCATGATGTCCGAGCTGCAGCGCATGCAGGGCGCCGGCGCCAATTACGAACGCGACGGCCAGCGCCGCGCGGTGCTCGCCGCCCTCGCCCAGAACGATTGCGGACCGCAATACCGGCAGGCGGCCGCGCAGCCGCAGGGCCGCGGCTTCTTCGAGCAATTGTTCGGCGGTGGCGGCTCGATCTTCGCGCCGGAACAGCCGCAGGAAATGGGCTCCGGCTACCGCACCGTCTGTGTGCGCACCTGCGACGGCTCGTTCTTCCCGATCTCGTTCTCGACAACGCAGGATCGCTTCGGCGACGACGAGCGCACCTGCCAGCGCATGTGCCCGGCGGCCGAGGTCGTGCTATTCTCCTATCGCAATCCGGGCGAGGATATTTCCAAGGCGATATCGATCAACGGACAGCCCTATACCGCCCTGCCGAACGCCTTCCGGTTCCGGCAGGAATACAACGCCGCCTGCAGTTGCCGCCGTCCCGGCGAAAGCTGGGCCGATGCGCTCAAGCATCTCGACGACCGGCAGACAGTACTGGAGCGCGGCGACATCATCGTGACCGAGGAGCGCGCCAAGATTCTCTCGGCGCCGCGCGATGCAAAGGGACGTCCCATCCTGCCCCCGCGGGGAGGCGCGCCGGCTGCGGGCGCGGCGGCGACGCCGGCGAACACCGCAACGACTGATTCCGAAAGCGCACCGAAGCCGATCCGCAGCGTCGGCCCCAAATTCCTGACCACCCAGTAACCGCGCCGGCGAATCTCAGAAATCGAAGGCTTCGCTTTTCGCCGATTGGCCGGACGTCACCGCCATGCCGGGCTGCGGCAGCGGGGTGCCGGGATCGCGAAACCGGTTGGTGATCGGATAGCGGCGATCGCGGCCGAAATTCTTCAGCGTCACTTTCACCCCGGGCGCCGCCTGACGCCGCTTGTATTCGGCAATATGCAGCAGCCGCTCCACCTTCATCACGGTGGCCCGATCGAAGCCGGCCTCGACGATCGTGGCGACCGCCTCCTCGCGCTCGACCAGACGCTCCAGAATGGCATCGAGCACGTCGTAGGGCGGCAGCGAATCCTGGTCGGTCTGATTCTCTCGCAGTTCGGCGGAGGGCGCGCGGGTCAGGATGTTTTCGGGGATGACGCGCCCGGCCGGACCGAGCGCCAGCGCCGGCTTCCATTCGTTGCGCAGCCGCGACAGGCGATAGATCTCGGTCTTGTAGAGATCCTTAACCGGGTTGAAGCCGCCATTCATGTCGCCGTAGAGCGTCGCATATCCGACCGACATCTCCGACTTGTTGCCCGTCGTCACCACCATGCCGCCGAACTTGTTCGAAAGCGCCATGAGGATCGTGCCGCGCACCCGCGACTGAAGATTTTCCTCCGTGGTGTCCGATGCCGTTCCCGCGAGCGCCGGCGCGAGACACGCCGTCACGCCTTTGACGCCCTCTTCGATGGGCAGTGTCATGTATTCGACGCCGAGCGCCTTTGCGCAGGCAGCTGCATCGCGCACGCTTTCCTCGGCCGTGTAACGGTAAGGCATCATCACGGTGCGCACGCGGGCAGGCCCGAGCGCATCGACGGCGATGGCGGCGACAAGCGCACTGTCGATGCCACCGGAAAGCCCGAGGATGACGCCGGGGAAGCCGTTCTTGTCCACAT
>JAEWCJ010000387.1 GCA_023390695.1 Pseudomonadota bacterium
CATTCATCACGCGCGCGACCAGCGGCAGAAGCCGGTGCTGGCCTTCGATTTCGAGATCGAAACGGCCCCAGACCGAGGTTTCGCGGCCGGGACCATACAGCAGCAATGTATCGGCATCCTCGGGCAGCCAGGTGTCGGCATGCAGGAACAGCAGCACGTAACCTTGCGCGTAGCTGGCGCCGGCATTCATCTGCGCGGCGCGTCCGCGCGGCGCGATCAGGACGCGGTCGGCATAGTCATAGGCGATGTCGGGGGTCGCGTCCTCGCTGCCGCCATCGACCACGATCACCTCGGCGCCCCGCTGCCGGAACGGCAGGAGCGCCTGCAGGGTCGCCGTGATCCGCTGCGCTTCGTTGAGCGCGGGAACGATGATCGACAATTCGGTCATGCCGACACAATAGCGGGTGATCGGCCGGCGTGGAATCCGGCACGTGCTTTCGTGTCAGCGCTGAAGCGCCGCCGCGTTCTGAGGCCAGAGGTTGAGGCTGACGCGGCCGAAGCTCGGCAGCTTGATGGCCGGGTCGCGGATATCGACGCCGGCGACAAGCCCGAGGAAATTCATTTCGATGCCCTCGACCCAGCCGACCTTCACGCCGAGCAGGCCATAGAGATTGGCTTCCACGCCCGTGCCGCTGTCGGTCCATCCCAGATAGGGACCGGCCCGGAAGTCGCGTCCGATCGCGTTCGGCGGCATGGTGACCTGGATTTCCGGGATGGCGCGCAGCACCGCGGCGACGAAGGAATTGCTGTTCGGACCGGGCCACAGCCGGTAATCGCCGTAATTGGCGTAGCGGTATTCCTTCACGGCCTGTTCGATTTTCGGGATCAGCGCCTGCGCCTGCTCGCCCTTGATGTCGGCAATGACGCTCGGCGGCACCCCATACCAGCGCGCATCCGGCGCCCAGCCGTTCAGGCGCACCGGCTGGCCCCAGCCGACGACGTCGTAACGGGTCCAGCGTTGGGCATTTTCGGGCTTGAACACGATCCAGCTATGCACCGCGACCACGCCCTTCCAGCCGCCGGTTCGCCCCGACATCACCAGCACGCGCGCCTCCGGATGCGCGGTTGCGGCGGGCAGGGTGCCGGTGCTCGACCAGTTGGCCTCACGGAAACTGCGCGGCCGCTCTTCGAACGCGAAGAAGGTGGCGCGGGCGGCAACCGGAAGCAGGAAGAGGATCAGGATGGACAGGAACACGATTTTCTTGCGGGTGCGGCGTGGCAAAATGGGTTCGGTCACAGCGGGTTCGGTCATGGTGCAAAGCTAGAAATCAATTCAGGCCCGAAAAGTGGCGGAACACGCACATTGCCAAGCTTTAATGTTCGCGCAGTCTGAAGCGCCGAATGGGCAGCGTCAACGCACGCGGTTGCCGGAAAGCGAAAGCTGCGCATGGCGGCCGGCGCCGTCTTTGGCGAGATCGCCGGTCACCGCCTTCTGCCATTCCATCCCGACAATGGCGCCGTGACGGGCATCCGCAATCAGATTGTCGGTGATCAAGGCTGTGCCGGCGCCCGGCGCGACAGATACCGCAATGCCGATCCCGGACGATCGCACCACATTCCCGCTGGCGATCACATCGCGCAGGAACGGACCATGGCCGATCGATATTCCCATGGCTGCGGCCTGTTCGATGACATTGCCGGTCACGGACGTGTCGGCTTCCACCGCGATGCCGATACCGGGCGCATCGCCGGATCGCCGCAGGTCACGCAGCAGATTGCCTTGCACCACGGCGAGACGGCCGCCCTGATCGAAATTCGTGACGGAAATGCCGACACCGGCCCCGTCCACCGTGTTGTTCGCAATGACCGCACCTTCAAAGGCGAATTCGGCATAGATCGCGGTCTCGCCAAGTTCGGTGCAATTGTTCGCGACGACCTGCATGTTGGACGCCGAGTTGCCGCGAATGGCAGAGAATGCCGCCTTGCGGATACGGTTGCCGCGCACGGAGACATTTCCCGCGCGAAAGATATTGATGGCGTTGCCGTTCTGGCCGGTGCCGCCGGCGTCGGCGCGGGTGTCTTCGATGCGATTGTCCAGCACCTGCGTTCCGTCGTCGCCCGGTGCCGAGCGCCAGACCTGAATGCCGGCATTGCCGGACGCGCGGATGGCGTTGCCGACGATGCGGAGACCGCGTGCGTCGAGCGAATGGATGGCCACGTCGCCGGTGTCTGAAATCGTGCAACCGCTTACCACGCCGCCGATCTGGACGAGGACAATGGCATTGCGGCCGGCATCGACAATCGTGCAGTCGGTGATGCGAACGCCGTCGCCGCCTCTCAGATGGACAAGCGCATGTCCTTCGGGCGCCGCCTTGCGCGCGCCGTCCAGCGTCAGATTCGAGAGGTCGAGATTGTCGGCGCCGTCGGCAGTGAAGATCGATGTTCCTCGGCCGAGCTTGAGGGTGGTGCCGCCCGCGCTGGTGATCCGGGTATGCGGCGGCAGTGCGATGTCGCCGACCAGAAACTCGCCCGGCGGCAGGACCAGCGGTGTGCGCGTTCGCGCTGCAGCGTCGATGGCACGCCGCAATGTGAGGCTTTGATCCTGGGAAAGACCGGGCTTCAGTCCGAACTGCGCGGCATCGAGACCCACCGGCGCGGCGGCCTGCGCATGCTCCGCTGCCGCGGCGGAGGCAACGCCTGCGGCGGATGCGACAAGGAGCGTGCGGCGGGCGATGGTCATGGTCGATGCTCCGGTCGGGGTTGCCGCAAGATATGTATTGGCGCGGCATATTGCGCCGCCTCGGCACGACATTCGGCCGGCAGGGTTAAACGGTTAACGTTGCGCCGGGAGTGCGGTGACGAGCGCGCGCAGGATATGGTCTCCGGTGCGCACAAGATCGCCGAACACGAAATTGCGGCGTCTGCGGCCTTTGACGACGATATGGCGCGAATCCGGAATATGGATGAACGCAGCGAGGTGTGGTCCCTGGACAGAGGCCGCGGCTTCTAGCGCGCGCCAGTAAAGATAGTTGCACAGATAGCTGCCGGCATCGCGAGACAGCCGCGCGGGAATCCGGCTGCGCCGCGCGGCCTGCAGCAGATCGTCGTCGGGGGCGCAAATAGCACGAAGGCCCTGCGCACCGGCGTCGATTTGTGAAGCGGCGGCCACGCGGCCGGAGGCGTCGGGAATGGCCGACAGGGTATTCCGCGCCAGCGTCTCGATCCGGACATGCCGCGAGCGGGTTGCGAGACCGAACATCAGCAGGGCCTCCGGCCGGTGGCGCGCGATCAGCGCGGGCAATTCGCCGTCGACGCATTCATAGCTCGTCGTGAAGATGTGCGGGACAATCCGGACGTTTGCGAGGGCCGGATGTCGCTTGCGTGACAGTCGTCCCACCAGCGGGCCGGTGGGATTGAACGGTGCGCCGGGAAAGGGGCCGAAGCCGGTCACGAGGATCGTTCTTGTGGAACGAACGCTGCGGTCATCCGTTGGCGTCCCGTGATTCAGCGGGCTTCCGGTCATGGCTCTCACGGCATTCGCTCTCAATTGTTCCCTCAAGTCGGCGCGCGCGCAGGAGCAGTCTTCAACAGACGTGCTGCTGCGGCAAGTGCTTGAGGAATTGCGCCGCCACGACGTGACGGGCGAGATCGTCCGGGCGGTCGACCAGAATATCAAGCCGGGTGTCGCGTATGACGAAGGCGAGGGCGATGCCTGGCCGGATCTGATGACGCGGATATTGGCGGCCGACATCCTTGTGCTCGGCACGCCGATCTGGCTCGGCCAGCCATGCAGCGTGTGCAAGCGCGTGCTCGAGCGCATGGATGCCTTCATTCACGATATGGACGACCGCAAACGCATGAAGACCTATAACCGCGTTGCCCTGGTGGCCGTTGTCGGCAACGAGGACGGCGCGCATCACGTCTCCGCCGAGCTGTTCCAGGGACTTGCGGATTGCGGCTTCACCATCCCGGCCAACGGCATGACCTATTGGGTTGGCGAGGCGATGAAGGCGAAGGATTACAAGGAACTCCCGGAAGCGCCGGAAGAGGTGAAAGTCGCGACCGCAATGGCGGCGGCGAATGCCGTGCATCTCGCAATGTTGCTGAACAAGGCGAATTATCCCGGCGTATCGCGGCAGCTATAGCCCCATCGCTTCGGCGATCTCCTCGACCGCCAGCATCGGCGACAATGTGCCCGCCGCCACCGCCTTTTCCAGTTGCGGCAGCTTTGCTTTCAGTTTCGGGTCGGCGCGCAGTTGTGCGAACAGCCGCTCTTCCAGCATCGCCCACATCCAGGTCACCTGCTGTTCGCGCCGCTTGTTTGCGAATTCGCCGGATGCCGTCATCTGCGCACGGTAGTTCTGCGCCTGCATCCAGAGATCGGCGACGCCCTGTCCGGTCAGCGCCGAATAGGTGACGACCGGCGGCGACCATGTGGCCGATTGTGGTTTCAGGATATGCAGGGCGGCACGATATTCCGCCGCCGCCCGCATCGCGCGCTTGATGTTGTCGCCGTCGGCCTTGTTCACCGCGATCATGTCGGCGAGTTCAACGACGCCTTTCTTGATGCCCTGCAATTCGTCGCCTGCGCCGGGCAGCATGAGCACCAGAAAGAAATCCACCATCGAGGCGACGGCGGTTTCCGACTGGCCGATGCCGACGGTCTCGACCAGGATCACGTCGAAGCCGGCCGCCTCGCACAGCAACATCGTCTCGCGTGTCTTCGCGGCGACCCCGCCGAGCGTGCCGGAGGAGGGCGAGGGGCGGATGAACGCATGCGGGTCGGCGGCGAGCTTCGCCATGCGCGTCTTGTCGCCGAGGATCGAGCCGCCGGTGCGTGTCGAGGACGGATCGACCGCCAGCACCGCCACCTTGAGCCCCTGATTGGTAAGATAGCTGCCGAAGGAGTCGATGGTGGTGGATTTGCCGACGCCGGGCGAGCCGGTGATGCCGATGCGCAATGCCTTGCCGGTGTGCGGCAGCAGCTCCTGCACCAGCTGATGTGCGCTCTTCCTGTGATCGTCGCGCTTGCTCTCGATCAGCGTGATCGCGCGCGCCAGCGTCGCGCGGTCGCCGGCGCGGATGGCGTCAATTTGATCCTGGAGCGAGGGTTTCAGCGACAAGATCAGGCTCTCGGAATAAGCGGGATATGCAGCGAATGGGCAGCCCGCCGCATGTCACCATCCAGCGTTGCGAGCGCAGTATTCTCCTCAAGGGCGAGATGAACATAGCTCGCATCATATACGGTCAGCTTCTGCGATGCCGCAAAATGAGTGAGCACGCCCATTTGATCGATCGCCAGCGTCTCGTCGAATGATATCCGGAAAATCGAAAGACCTGCGAGAATTGAATTGACGTCGTCAATGACAACACGGCGGCGGCGGACATTTGTCAGTAGCGCATTGGCGACTTCGACCGGCCAATGCGGGGGAACAATGATGTCCAGTTCAGGCAGGCTTTCGTAGATTTCCGGAACGATACGCGCGTCGTCTTCCTGGAGAAGCCAGGCGACCATCAACGAGGCGTCGACAACAATCAATGACGTCCCTCGTTGATCCAGCTTTTGATCTCTTCGTGGGTCGGATTGATTTTCAGCCGGTTGGCGATTTCGCGCAGGCGCTCCAAGGCTTGCCGTCGCGTTTCGATTTTTTAAGGAGTGAACTCGGCAGGATCACGGCGCGGCTTTTGGCTTACAGGCACAAGCTTGGCTACTGGCTTGCCGTTACGCGTGATCGTGACTTCCTCGCCCTTTTCCACCTGCTCGATCAGGCGGGAGAGGTTGGTCTTGGCTTCGAAAATCCCGGCATGTTTCATGGCGAAAATCTAGCTAAGCTGGCTAGACTAGTCTAGCTAAGTGACAAGCCATTGAAATATTTTAATATTCCAGGCCGCTGATCATTCCGCTGCCTTTTGCCCGTGCCCCAGACG
>JAEWCJ010000088.1 GCA_023390695.1 Pseudomonadota bacterium
GGTCAGCACCGAGGTGTCGGTGGTGAGCGCGATGGCCGGCAGCGGATCGCGGTCGAATTTGAAGCGCACCAGCATTTCCGCGGCGATGTGCTGGGCGTCGGCAGCGCTGCCGCCGTTGCCCGCCAGCAGGATCTTGCCGCCGCTGGCAAGCGACTGGGCGATGCCGACGGCGATCGCCACGATCGACGACAGCAGGCTGTTGTCCACCGCGGCGCGGTCAAGCGCTTCGCGCGAGCGGCGGAAATATCCTATGACGTCGGCGAGCGGATCGTTCATGAATGGCCCGGAAAACGAGGAATATCTCGTAGCTGGCGCCGCGGAGCGGCGCAAGCGAGCGGTCGTCACCGTTCCAGCGTGGAGGTGATGGCGGCGTGAACGCGATCCACACTGACTTCCGCCGTGCTGCGTTCGCGGATGTCGGTATAGGGTCGTTCCGGTTCGAGGATGGCGGCCAGCGGATTGAGCGGCGCCCACAGACGCGGCGACGTCGGACCGAAAATCGCTACCGTCGGCGTGCCGATGGCGGCAGCGATATGCATCAGGCCGGAATCGTTGGTCACCGCGGCGCTCGCCGCCTTGAGGGCGATGATGGCGTTGCGCAGGTCGTTGCCGGTCAGGTCGCGGACCAGCGCTCCGCCGGCGGCGGCAATCTCTGCGGCGATGGGGCCTTCGTTCGGCCCGCCCAGCACCCACACTCCGATACCCATGCCGGTGAGCCGGCGGGCGAGCTCGGCGTAATTCTCCGGCGGCCAGGCCTTGCCGGGGCCGACCGCCCCGGGCGCCAGGGCGACGACCGGGCGGCCATCGGCCGACAACGACCAGTTCTGCCGCCAGGCCGCGATTTCCGCCGCCGGAACCTCGATATGCGGCAGCGGCCACTCGCGGGGCGGTGTCGCTCCCTTGGGCAGGGCCAAGGCGCCGAAGCAATCGATCATGCGCTCCAGTCTGCGCTCGCCCCAGCGCATGTCGTTGATCAGGCCGAAGCGCGCCTCGCCGGCAAAGCCGGTACGTTCGGGAATGCCCGCCAGAAAGGGGGCCAGAGCGGCCTTCCAGGTCCGCGGCATGACCAGGGCCGTGCCGTAGTTTTCATCCCGGAACCGTCTGGCCAGGGCCCAGTATTGGGCGATCGGCAGCCGCCCGCGCGGCAGGTCCTGAACAATCCCCTTGCGGACGCCCGGCATGTAATCGAGAAGGGGGGCGCAAAGCCGGGTGGTCAGGAAGTCGATCGGACGATCGGGCCAGCGCGCCTTCAGCAGCCGCACGACGGAATGGCAACGGACGAAATCTCCGATCCACATGTACGGAATAATGAGAATCGGGCTGCCGGCCGGATCATTTGCCGGAGGGGCGTTTAGGGAAGGGGCCGTTGAGTTCATTCGGGAAATAATGAACCTGTGTTCACTCTTTTATGGCGGGATGTTCGGCTGCCCGGAGGCGGACGCGAGGCAGCCGTGGCGAGTCATGCCCGGCTTTGCGGCCGTTCGCCAGCGCATTTACTGCCTTGGGTCAGTTAAGTTGCGCCGCAACGGCGCGTGGGGCAAAGGAGAACCGGCAGGACCGGACGGTGACGGCGGGGTGTTGCGTACATGATTTTGGTCACCGGCGGCGCCGGTTTCATCGGGGCGAATATCGTGGCCAGCCTGAACGAGGCGGGGCGCAGCGATGTCGTGGTCAACGATATCCTCGGGACGGACGGCAAGTGGCGGAACCTCGCCAAGCGCCAGCTCGCCGATGTCGTGCCGCCGGCCGACCTGTTCCGCTGGCTGGACGGCCGCAAACTCGACGCCGTCATCCATATGGGCGCGATTTCCGCGACCACGGCCACCGACGGCGACCTTGTCGTCGACACCAATTTCCGGCTGTCGCTGAGGCTGCTCGACTGGTGCACCGAGACGCGGACGCCATTCATCTATGCCTCGTCCGCCGCCACCTATGGCGACGGCGATGCGGGCTTCGACGACGACTGGTCGCCGGAAGCCCTGCAGAAGCTCCGCCCGATGAATCTCTACGGCTGGAGCAAGCATCTGTTCGATCAGGCGCTGGTCGCGCGCCAGGCGCAGGGCGCCAAGCTGCCGCCGCAATGGGCGGGTCTGAAATTCTTCAACGTGTTCGGGCCCAACGAGTATCACAAAGGCACGATGGCCAGCGTCCTTTGCCGCGTCTTCGACGAAGCAAAAGCCGGCAAGCCGGTGCGGCTGTTCAAGTCGCACAAGGACGGCATCGCCGACGGCGATCAGCGGCGCGACTTCATTTATGTCGACGATGTCGTCGCCGTCATCCGCTGGCTGCTGGAGACGCCGCATGTGTCCGGCATTTTCAACGTCGGCACCGGCAAGGCGCGCAGCTTCCGCGAGATGATCGAGTCGATGTTCGCCGCACTCGGCCGCGCGCCGAATATCGAATATGTCGACATGCCCGAACAGATTCGCGGCAGCTATCAGTATTTCACGCAGAGCGAGGTCGGGCGTCTGCGCAAGGCCGGCTACAATGCCGGCTTCACGCCGCTCGAGGATGCCGTAAAAGACTACGTCACCCGCTATCTCGATCGTTCGGACCGGTACCGCTGATGTTCAATATCGACCAGGAGCTCGGCAAGCTCGCAGGCACCACGGTGCTTTGCATCGGCGACCTGATGCTGGACGATTTCGTCTATGGCGACGTCGCGCGCATTTCGCCGGAAGCGCCGGCGCCGGTCATTCGCGTCAAGCGCAGCGACATCGTCATCGGCGGTGCCGGGAACGTGGCGCGCAACATCGCGAGCCTCGGCGCCTCCTGTCTTTTCGCCGGCGTCGTTGGCGATGACGATGCCGGCCGCCTGTTGAAGGCGTCGCTCGCTTCGGAAGCCCGCATCGATCCGATGCTGGTGGTCGATGCAGGACGGCCGACGACGCGCAAGGTGCGCTTCGTGTCCGAACATTATTCGACGCATATGTTGCGCGCGGACTGGGAAACCGCGGCGCCGGTTTCCGGCGAGGTCGAGCGGGCCCTGATCGATCAGGCGCTCGAGGCGCTGCCGAGAGCGGACGCGGTCATTCTGTCGGATTACGCGAAGGGCGTGCTGACGAAGAACGTGATCCGCGCCGTCATCGATGCCGCCAACAAGGCCGGCAAGCCCGTCATCGTCGATCCGAAGGGCAATGATTATTCGCTCTACCGCGGCGCCAGCCTGATCACGCCCAATCGCAAGGAACTGGCCGATGCGGTTCGGCGTGACGTCGCGGGCGATGCTGACGTGGCAGCCGCAGCGAAAGAACTGTGCGACAGCATCGGCTGCACCGCCATGCTGGTCACCCGCAGCGACGAGGGCATGACGCTGATCGAGACGGGCAAAGAGCCGATTCATGTTCCGGCCTATCCGGTCAAGATTCGCGACGTGTCCGGCGCCGGCGATACCGTGATCGCGGTGCTCGCGGCGATGCTGGCCGCGCATGCCGATCTTGAGCTCGCGATGCGTGCCGCCAACGCCGCCGCAGCGGTGGTCGTCGGCAAGCGTGGCACCGCAACGGTCTCGCTTCCGGAATTGCGCGGGCGCCTGTTGCCGGCCTCCTCTCTGGCGCCGGAGGAGAAAATCCTGTTCGACTGGTCGCAGCTTGATGAGCGCCTGGACGACTGGCGGCGGCAAGGCCAGCGCATCGGATTCACCAATGGCTGTTTCGATCTGCTGCATCCGGGGCATGTGCGCCTGCTGGCGCAGGCCCGCGCGGCCTGCGACCGTCTGGTGCTCGGCCTCAACAGCGATGCCTCGGTGAAGAGGCTGAAAGGCGAGGGGCGTCCGGTGCAGGACATACATGCGCGAGCCGAGGTTCTCGCCGCGCTGGAAGCGGTCGATCTCGTGGTGGTCTTCGAGGAGGAGACGCCGCAACAATTGATCGAGCGGGTGCGGCCCAAGGTGCTGGTCAAGGGCGCGGACTATACGCGCGAGCAGGTGGTCGGCGGCACTTTCGTGGAAGCCAATGGTGGCGAGATCGTTCTGGTCGACATCGTGCCGGGGCATTCCACCACCAGCATCGTGTCGCGCTCGCGCAAGTCAGCGAAAGCGTGAAGGCGGGGAATTGGCGCGTGGCTGCAATCTTTTCACCCGACCAGGAAGCCGCGCTTGTGCGGGATTTTTTCGGATCTGCGCCCGGCTATTTCGTCGAAGGCGGCGCCAACGAGCCTGAAAAAGAATCGCAGAGTTTCCATCTCGAACGGGAGGGCTGGACCGGTGCGCTGATCGAGCCGCAGCCCGACCTCGCCGAAAAGCTGCGCAAGATGCGCCGGTCGCAGGTGTTCGAAGCAGCCTGTTCGTCGCCGGACCGCGCCGGCAGCCGCATGACGCTCTATGTGCTCGGGCCGTATTCGTCCTTCGATCCCAATCTCGCGGTCACCGGCCTGCGTCCCGAACAGGCCATCGAGGTGACGGTCCGCACCCACGACGACATCCTGACCGACGCGAAGGCGCCGCAGCCGATCGATCTCCTCTCGGTCGATGTCGAGGGACACGAGCTGGACGTGTTGCGCGGATTTGACTTTGCGCGCTGGCGGCCGCGCCTGATCCTGCTTGAGGATCACGTCACCAGCCTCGACAAGCATCGCTTTCTGACCGCGGCCGGCTATCGCCTGATGCGCCGCACCGGGTTGAATGGATGGTACGTGCCGCGCGATGCTGCGCCAGACATGGATTGGCTGGGGCGCTGGCAGATCGCGCGGAAATATTATCTCGCGCTGCCGTTCCGTATCCTGCGCGAAGCCAAGCGCAGGCTGCGCGATCGCCTGAAAGCGAAGGCCTGACTTCCATGCCGCGCCTGTCCGCCATCGTGATCACCAAGAACGAGGCCGCCAAGATCGGGGATTGCCTCGACAGCCTCGCCTTCTGCGACGAGCGCATCGTGGTGGACAGCGGCAGCAGCGACGACACGGTTGCGCTGGCAAAGGCCAAGGGCGCGCGCGTGGTGAC
>JAEWCJ010000142.1 GCA_023390695.1 Pseudomonadota bacterium
ATCCGCGACCTCGTCACCGTGAACGGCGTGCGCGTTACCGTCGAGGACGGCACCTGGGGTCTTGTGCGCGCGTCATCGAACAAGCCGGAGCTGGTGGTCGTGGTCGAAAGCCCGGCCTCGGAGCAGCGCATGCACGACATGTTCAAGGCGGTGGACGCCGTGCTGCGCCAGCATCCGGAAGTCGGCGAGTATAATCAGAAGATTTAGTTTGAGGCTGTCATTGCCCGCGAAAGCGGGCGATCCAGCAGTCACAATGCTTCCAATTGGACTTGGCGTTTACTGGATGCCCCGCCTTCGCGGGGCATGACAGCGGCTAGGATTACTCCGCCGCTTCCCGGAAGGTCGCGCGATAGGGATGCGCCGGATAGACGCCGAGAATCTTCGTCTCTTTCGAGAAATATTCGAGTTCCTTCAGCGCCAGCGCCACATTGTGATCGTCGGGATGGCCTTCGATGTCGGCATAGAACATCGTGGCGAAGAAATTGCCCTCGATCATGTAGCTTTCCAGCTTCGTCATGTTGACGCCGTTGGTGGCGAAGCCGCCCATCGCCTTGTAGAGCGCGGCGGGAATGTTACGCACGCGGAAGACGAAGGTGGTGATGACCGGGCCGTTGCCGCTCGGGGCGTGCTGTGCGTTCTTCGCCAGCACGATGAAGCGCGTCGTGTTGTGCTCCTCGTCCTCGATGTTTTCGGACAGGACATCGAGGCCGTAAATCTCGGCGGCGAGTTTCGTGGCGATGGCGGCGCGCGACTTGTCGCCCGCCTCCGAGATCTCGCGCGCCGAACCGGCGGTGTCGGCGGCGACGATCGCCTTGATCCTCAGCTTGCGGATGATGTTGCGGCATTGCCCGAGCGCATGCACATGGCTTTCGACGGTCTTGATGTCGCCAAGCGTCGTGCCCTTGATTGCCAGCAATTGATGGCGCACCGGCAGGAACCATTCCGCCACGATATGCAGACCGGAATGCGGCATCAGATGATGGATGTCGGCGACGCGGCCGGCGATCGAATTCTCGATCGGGATCATGCCGAGTTCGGCCTCGCCGGAGGCGACCGCGGCGAACGCGTCTTCGAAAGTCGGGCAGGCGACCGGCTCGTAATCGGGATAGGCCTCGCGGCAGGCGAGATGCGAATTGGCGCCCGGTTCGCCCTGGAAGACGATTTTCTGCTTTGCGGTCATGGCGGTTCCGTTACGCGGTGGACAGGATCGAAGTCAATGCAGGCATGGCGGCGTCATTGCGCGAGCCGCCGCCGCGCGGCGTCCAGGTCGTCCGGCGTATCGACCCCGAGCGGCACGCTGCCGACCAGGGCGACGTCGATGCGCATGCCTGCTTCCAGCGCGCGGAGCTGCTCGAGTTTCTCGCGCTTCTCCAGCGCCGACATTGGCAGCCCGACAAAGCGGGCGAGGGCGGCGCGCCGGTAGGCATAAAGTCCGATATGGTGGTAAAGCGGCCCCTCGCCGCAGGGCGCGGTGGCGCGGGTGAAATACAGCGCCCGCAGCCGCTCCGGTGCCAGCGGCGAGCCGACCACCTTCACCACATTCGGGTTGGCGCGCTCCTCCGGATTGCGGATCTCGGCGGCGACGGTGCCGATATCGACCGCGGGGTCGTCCAGCAGCCGCACCGCGGCGGCGAGATCGCCGGGAGCCAGGGTCGGCAGGTCGCCCTGCATGTTGACCACGATGCGCACCTTCCGGTCCGGGTCGGCGAGTTCCAGCGCCTCGAAAATGCGGTCGGAACCGGAGGCATGGTCGGTGCGGGTCATCAGCGCCCGCGCGCCCGCCTTCTCGACGGCAGCGAAAATCACCTCGTCGTCGGTGGCGACGATGACCGGGCCCAGCCGGGCCTCCTGGGCGCGCCGGATGACATGCGCGATCATCGGCTGCCCCGCGATATCGGCCAGCGGCTTCCCGGGCAGCCTGGTGGCCGCCATGCGGGCCGGAATCAGGATCAGAATGTCGTGCGAGGCCATGGATAAGGGGCTCTTGGCCGGCGGATAGCCGGTGGCGCCCGCCTGAACGAATGTCGCAGGGGGCGGCTTGTTTATACGGGTTGCAAGAAGCGAGGCAAACCGGCTATCTCTCCGGCCGCCGCAGACTTTTCTACGCGGATATCCATTTTTCGTTGTCCGGAAGCGCGAGCCGACCCCTCCATGGACTCCTTCGAACTCAACAAAATCATGGGCGCGGTGCTGGGCACCTGCCTGGTTCTGCTTTCGCTGAATATCGCGGCCAGCGCGATTTTTGCTCCGCACCAGCCGGCCAAGCCGGGCTTCGAGATTGCGGTTCCCGACGAGGCTGCCGGCAGCGCGACCGCCGCCAAGCCCGAGCCGGCCGAGCCGATCGCGGTCCGCCTTGCCAATGCGGATCCGAAGCGCGGCGAAGCGACCGCCAAGCAATGCGCGTCCTGCCATACCTTCGAGAAGGGTGGCCCCAACCGCGTCGGCCCGAACCTCTACGACATTGTCAACGACGAGAAGGGTCATGGCCGCAACGGCTTCAACTTCTCGGCGGGGATGAAGGCGGCGGGTGGCAAGTGGACCTATGACGATCTGGACCAGTTCCTGACCAACCCACGGGCCTTCATTAAGGGCACCAGCATGAGCTATGCGGGCCTCGCCCGTCCCGCCCAGCGCGCCGATCTGATCAGCTATCTGCGCAGCCTGTCGGACAATCCGGCGCCGCTGCCGACGGCGGCCGAAGCGCCCAAGGACGGCGCCCAGGACGCCCCCAAGGCGCAGTGACGCAGCGCGCGACAGATTAAATCAACGTAAGATTCGACGGCCGGGAGCAATCCCGGCCGTTTTTGCGTTGCGGACATGCTTGCATGTGTTGGCGCGATGCCCAGCTAGAAGGTAAGTTTCGCCTGATGGTCGCGGGTCAAGCTTTCGGTAATCCGCAAAAGCGACATAGATCGCTGCAGAAGATGCCTTGATGCCATTGTCACCCCGGAGAAATTCGTGAGTCTGTCCCGTCGAAGCCTGCTCCGCACCGGCGCCGCCGTGCTGTCCGCGCCCGCTTTTGCCGTCCTGGAATCGGCGATTCCGCAATCGGCCATCGCGCAATCGGACACCGCGCCGAAGACCTGGGAGCATGGATTATCGCTGTTCGGTGAGCTCAAATATCCGGCCGGCTTCAAGCATTTCGACTACGTCAATCCGAATGCGCCGCGCGGCGGCGCGGCCCGGCAGATCGCCTTCGGGACCTTCGACAATTTCAATTACGCGGTGGCCGGCGTGAAGGGCTCGGTCGCCGCCGGCCTCATCAACATCTACGACACGCTGATGGCGCAGGCGATGGATGAGGTGTCGACCGAATACGGCCTCCTCGCCGATGCAGTGAGCCATCCCGACGATTATTCCTCGGCCACCTATCGCCTGCGGCCGGAGGCCAAATGGCACGACGGCAAGCCGGTCACCGTCGACGACGTGATTTTCTCGCTCGAGGCATGGAAGAAGAACAATCCGCAACTGTCGGCCTATTACCGGCACGTGACGAAAGCGGAAAAGACCGGCGAGCGCGAAGTGACGTTCACCTTCGACGGGCCGGGCAACCGCGAATTGCCGCAGATCGTCGGCCAGCTCATCGTACTGCCGAAGCATTGGTGGGAGGGCACCGACGCACAGGGCCGCAAACGCGACATCTCGGCGACGACGCTGGAGCCGCCGCTCGGATGCGGCGCCTACAAGATCAAGGAATTCACCGCCGGCCGCACTGTCGTTAATGAGCGCGTGAAGGACTATTGGGGCGAAAAGCTGCCGGTGAATGTCGGCCAGAACAATTTCGACGAGCTGCGCTACGAATATTTCCGCGACTCGACGGTGGCGCTCGAAGCCTTCAAGGCCGATCACATCGATTGGCGCACCGAGAACAGCGCCAAGGCCTGGGCGACGTCCTATGATTTTCCTGCGGCGCGCGAGAAGCGCGTGGTGCTGGAGGAGTTCGAAATCCGCAGCTCCGGCGTCATGCAGGCTTTCGTCTTCAATACGCGGCGCGACAAGTTCAAGGATGCGAAGGTACGGCGCGCGTTCAACTACGTGTTCGATTTCGAGGAGATGAACAAGCAGATCTTCTTCGGCCAGTACAAGCGCATTGCGAGCTTTTTCGAGGGAACGGAGCTTGCCGCGCGTGATTTGCCGGAAGGGCTCGAGCTCGAAATCCTGAAATCGGTGAAGGATCCGATTCCGCAGGAAGTGTTCACGGCGCCTTACACCAATCCGGTGAACGGCAATGCGGACGCGGTGCGCGCCAATCTGCGCGAAGCGATTCGGCTGATGCGTGAAGCCGGCTACGAATTGAAAGATCGCAGGCTGGTGAACGCGGCGAGCGGCGAGCGGCTGTCGGTCGAATTGCTGGTGTCGGACCCCAACGCGGAACGCTTCATGCTGTTCTACAAGCCCGCGCTGGAGCGGCTTGGCGTGGCGGTCACGGTGCGCACCGTCGATGATGCGCAATACGAGAATCGCTTGCGGCAATGGGATTTCGACATCACCACGACGGTGTGGGGGCAGTCGCTGTCGCCCGGCAACGAGCAGCGCGGTTTCTGGGGCAGTCAGGCGGCCGACCAGCCGGGTTCGCGCAATCTCGTCGGCATCAAGAATCCCGCCGTCGATGCGCTGATCGAGAAAGTGATTTTCGCCAAGAACCGCGATGAACTGGTGGCGGCGACCAAGGCGCTCGACCGCGTGCTGTTGTGGAATCACTATGTCGTGCCGCAATGGACCTACGGCAAGCAGCGTACCGCGCGCTGGGATCGCTTCGGCCATCCGAAGGAGATGCCGAAATACGGCGCTGCCGCCTTCCCCTCCATCTGGTGGTGGGAAGCGGCGAAGGCGGGGAACCGTTCGTGACGCCGCTTCCCCGCCGCAGCGTGTTGAAACTCGCCGTGGGCGCCGCCGTCATGGGCGGCGCTGCGCGAGCCTGGATGCCGGCGGCGCTGGCGTCGGACGAGCGAGAGATGCACGGCATTTCCGCCTTCGGCGACCTGAAATATCCGGCTGATTTTGCGCATTTCGACTACGTCAATCCGAAGGCGCCGAAAGGCGGTCTGTTCTCGCAGATCGGATCGACGCGGCAATACAACCAGTCTTTCCTCACCTTCAACTCGCTCAACAGCTACATCCTGCGCGGTGACGCGGCACAGGGCATGGAGCTGACCTTCGCTTCGCTGATGACGCGCGCCACCGACGAGCCGGACAGCATGTACGGACTGGTGGCGAAATCGGTGCGCATCTCCGCCGACGGCCTGACCTATCGCTTCCTCCTGCGACCGGAGGCGCGCTTCCATGACGGCACGAGGATCGCGGCGCAGGATGTCGCCTTCTCCCTCACCATTCTGAAGGAGAAGGGACATCCAATCATCCGGCAATTAATGCGCGACTGCGAGGGCGTGCAAGCAACCGACGACGCGACCGTCGTCGTGCGCTTCAAGGAGAGACGTGGCCGCGATGTGCCGCTCTTCGTTGCGGGCCTGCCGATCTTTTCGCAGGCCTATTATTCAAAGCGGCCATTCGAGGAATCCACTCTCGAAATTCCGCTGGGCTCCGGGCCCTACAAGGTCGGCCGCTTCGAGGCCGGACGCTATATCGAATATGAGCGCGTGAAGGATTGGTGGGCGTCCGGCCTGCCGGTGGCGCAGGGGCTCTATAATTTCGACGCGGTGCGTTATGAATATTACCGTGATCGCGATGTCGCCTTCGAGGGCTTCACCGGCAAGAGCTATCTGTTCCGTGAAGAATTCACCTCGCGCATCTGGGCGACGCGCTACGACTTTCCGGCGATCCGGGACGGCCGGGTCAGGCGCGAGGTTCTCAAGGACGAGACCCCGTCGGGCGCACAGGGCTGGTTCATCAATACGCGGCGCGCGCAATTCCGCGATCCGAAATTGCGCGAAGCGCTGATCTATGCCTTCGACTTCGAGTGGACCAACAAGACGATCATGTACGGGTCCTATGACCGGACCCATTCGGTGTTTCAGAATTCCGACATGATGGCGGAAGGCAAGCCGGATGCCGCCGAACTCGCCTTGCTGGAGCCGTTTCGCGGCAAGGTGTCCGACGAGGTGTTCGGCGAGCCATTCGTGCCGCCGATGTCGGATGGCTCGGGCCAGGATCGCAAGCTGCTGCGGCACGCGTCGCAATTGCTGCAGGCCGCCGGCTACGTTATCAAGGACGGCAAGCGCATCGCCCGCAATGGCGAGCCGGTGAGGATCGAGTTCCTGCTGGAGGAGCCGACCTTCCAGCCGCACCACATGCCGTACATCAAGAATCTGGGCATGCTCGGCATCGATGCCACTCTGCGCATCGTCGATCCGGTGCAGTTCCGCTCCCGCGTGGACGATTTCGATTTCGACATCACGGTGCAGCGTTTCGGCTTTTCGACCACGCCCGGCGACTCGCTGCGCACGTATTTTTCCGCGCAGGCCGCCGACACGCGCGGTTCGCAAAATCTCGCCGGCATCGCCGACCCGGCCATCGACAGCCTGATCGACACCATCATTGCGGCGACCACGCGGGCGGAACTCGTCACCGCCTGCCGTGCGCTCGACCGTCTCATCCGCGCCGGACGCTACTGGATTCCGCACTGGTACAAGGCTTCGCACTGGATTGCGTACTGGGACATATTTGCGCGGCCCAAGGACAAGCCGCGCTATTCGCGCGGCATTCCCGAAACTTGGTGGTACGATGCCGGCAAAGCAGCCAAGCTGGATCGCCGAGGTTAGATATTTTTTGAAATGAGCGCCTATATCCTTCGCCGCATCCTGTTCATGATTCCGACCCTGTTCGGCATCATGCTTGTGTCATTCGTCGTGGTGCAGTTCGCCCCGGGCGGTCCGGTCGAGCGCGTGATTGCGCAATTGTCCGGCTCCGACACCGGCGCGACCTCGCGCATCTCCGGATCTCCGGGCGGCGATTTCGGCGCCCGCGGTCAGCCGCAGGGCGGCAGCGCGGTGGACGCGGTGACCTCGAAATATCGCGGCGCGCAGGGCCTCGATCCCGAATTCATCAAGAGCCTGGAAAAGCAGTTCGGCTTCGACAAGCCGGCCTATGAACGCTTCTTCCTGATGCTGTGGAACTACGCCCGCTTCGATTTCGGCAAGAGCTACTTCCGCGATGTGAGCGTCATCGACCTGATCAAGGAGAAGCTGCCGGTGTCGATGTCGCTCGGTATCTGGATGACATTGCTGACCTATCTGATCTCGATTCCGCTCGGCATCCGCAAGGCGGTGATGGACGGCACGCGCTTCGACACCTGGACCTCCGGCGTGATCATCGTCGGCTATGCGATTCCGGGGTTCCTGTTTGCGATCCTGCTGATCATTCTCTTCGCCGGCGGGTCGTTCTTCGATCTGTTCCCGTTGCGCGGGCTGACGTCGGACAATTTCCACGCCCTGCCGTGGTACGCCAAGATCCTCGATTATTTCTGGCACCTGACGCTGCCGATCATCTCCATGATGCTCGGCGCCTTCGCCACCATGACGCTGCTGACCAAGAACTCGTTCCTGGACGAGGTGCGCAAGCAATACGTGCTGACGGCGAAGGCGAAAGGCTGCAACAGCACGCAGGTGCTGTACGGGCACATCTTCCGCAACGCGATGCTGATCGTCATCGCCGGCTTTCCGGGCGCCTTCGTGCATGCCTTCTTTTCCGGGTCGTTGCTGATCGAGACGATCTTCTCGCTCGACGGGCTCGGGCTGCTCGGCTTCGAAAGCGTGCTCAACCGCGATTATGCGGTGGTGTTCGCGACGCTCTATATCTTTGCGCTGATCGGTCTGGTGGTGAACCTGCTCTCCGATCTCACCTATATGTGGGTCGATCCGCGGATCGATTTTGAGGCGCGTCAGGCATGAGCGTGACTCCGCCCATTGAGACGCAAAGCCTGTCGCCGCTTGGAGAAGCGGTGCCGGCCTCGCAGCGTGGCCTGAG
>JAEWCJ010000179.1 GCA_023390695.1 Pseudomonadota bacterium
CGAATAGCCGGTGCCGAAGTCGTCCATCGCGATCCGCACGCCGAGCCCCTTCAGCCGGCGCAGGATCGATACCGCGCGCGAATAATCGTCCATCAACGCGCCTTCGGTGATTTCAAGCACCAGCCGCTCGGGGGCGAGACCGGTTTCCAGCAGCACCGAATGCACCAGGCCGACCAGATCGCTGTGCCGCAACTGCACGGGCGACAGATTGACCGCGATCTGCAGCGGCTTGGGCCAGGTCGCGGCCTCGCGGCAGGCTTCGCGCAAGACCCATTCCCCGATCGGGATGATCAGAGCGCTCTCTTCCGCCAGCGGAATAAACGTGTCCGGAGACACGAATCCGCGCGCCGGATGAGCCCAGCGAAGCAGTGCCTCGAAGCCGATGATCTGTCCGCTCACGCGCGCCTGCGGCTGATAATGGAGCATGAGCTCCTGCTTCTTGACGGCAACCGCGAGGTCGTTCTGCAATTCACGTCGGTCATGCAGCAGTCTGTCCATCTCGGCTTCGTAGAGACGCACAATGCCGCGTCCTTCCGATTTGGCGCGGTACAAGGCGGCGTCGGCGTTGCGCAGAAGCGTTGCGACATCGGCGCCGTCGTCCGGGAACACCGCAATGCCGACGCTGATGCCGGGCCGGAACTTGCGCCCTTCGTAATCGATGTCTTCCGCCATCGCGGCGATCAGCCGTTCCGCCATCGCCTGCGCCGTTTCGGGCTGCGCGCCGCTGACGATCAGGGGAAACTCGTCGCCGCCCAGGCGCGAGAGAAACGCGTCGCCCGCCACGGCCTTGAGCCGGCGGGCAATCTCGAGAAGGACGGTGTCGCCCGCCGCATGGCCGAACAGGTCGTTGACCTCCTTGAAGCGGTCGAGGTCGGTGCAGAGCACGGCGAATTTCTCGCTGCGGGCGCCGGCGGTCTCGATCTCCGCCGCCAGCCTCGTGTTGAAGCTGGCGCGGTTGGGCAGGTCGGTCAGCGGGTCGTGATGCGCCAGATGGACGATGCGCTGCTCGTCCTGCTTTCGTTTGGTTACGTCCTCGATGATGGTCAAAAGGAAGTGCGGTGTCCCGTCCGGCGCGGGAATGGCCACGCGCTTCGTGGTGATGTGGCGTAACCCGAGCTTGGGAAAGCGGATGGGGTTGTCTTCGACGGTGAGCTGGCCGCGTTCGATCGCCAACTGGTCGCGTTCGGTGATCGCGGTGGCCGCCTCCTCCGGCAGAAGATCGAAGATCGTCTTGCCGACGATCTCGTGCCGCGAAATGCCGTGGAATTTCTCGCCGGCGCGGTTGACCAGAACGTAACGCCCGTCGCTTGCATGCTTGACGATCAGCGTCTCCGGAACATTCTCGATCACGGTGTTGAGGAAGCTCTGGGTCCGCTGCAGCTCCTTCTCTGCCTTCCGCCGTTCGGTGACGTCCTCGTGCGTGGCCACCCATCCGCCGTCGCCGGTCGGCCGGTTGGTGATGCAATAGGTGCGGCCATCCGGCAATTCGGTGAAGCTGACCATCGGCTCGCCGGTGGCGAGCATCTGCATCACCTGAGCGAGATATTCCTCGAGATTTCCGAAAAAGGTGCCGAGCTGCATGCGGTGCTCGAGGATGGCCCGCAGCGTGGCGCCCTCGCGGACGATCTCGGGGGAGAGCCCGTACATTTCGATATATTGCCGGTTGCAGATCACCAGCCGCGTCTTGTGATCGAACATGGCGAGGCCCTGAAGCATGTTGTTCAGGGCCGAATCCAGTCGGTGGTTGGCGCGTTTCAGCTCGCTGGATTTTTCGGCGAGATTTGCCTCTCGCTCGGCGAGCGACTTCTCGGACCGCACGAGACGGCGGTATTGCCGGTTCAGCGCGTAAAACAGCAGCAGCGAACACAATACCGTCAGCGCGGTGCCGATCGCGATCAGGGTCACCCGGTGGCGCCATGTCGACAGCGCCGCGCGTTCGGGCATCGCGACGCTGACGGCAAGCGGAAATCCCTGCACCTTCCGGACCGCGACGAGCGCATTCTGATTGCCGAAATAGTTCGGCACGCGGAAACGGTTGTCTGCATCGATCGCATTGCGGAGCCATGACGAGGGCGCAGGAGCGTCGCTGTTCGCCATGCGGTCGGGATGGCGGATGAGGACGCTTCCGTCGTCGCGCAGCAACATGAATTCCATATTGCCGCGCGAGGTGGTCGAATTGTAGATGTGCTCGAAATAGCTGAGCTTGACGCCGATCACCAGCAGCCCGAGAAAGTCGTTGTCCTGCGCGCGCAGGCGGCGGCTGAAGAAGAGGGTCTGTTCGCCGCTGAGCGGGTTCACTGTCAGGTTGCTGACATGCAGCTTGTCTTCGCTCTTGTCTTTGGCGTTGGTGTAAATGTCGCGATGCTTGATGTCGTAAGGACGCGCCGGCCATATGCGCGTTGTGTTCGCCAATATGCCGTCCTTGTCCACGAGCGCCACCGCGTCGGCTTCCGGCAGCCGGGCGAGGCGCCGGATCAGATAGTTCCAGGTATCCTCGCTGCGGAGATGACGTTTGTAGTCGTCGTGATCGACGGCTCCGAAACTGGAGAATTTGTCCTCGATCTCGGCGGCGACGACGTCGATCGCCCGCACCGACATCGCCGTCTGGTCGGCCAGCACCGACGCGATATTGGCTTTCGCTTCGGCTGCGTCACTGAGCGCGTCGTCGCGCAACGCCAGCACGGTCAAGCCGATCGCCGCCACGGAAAGCCCGATCAGGCCCAGCGCAATGCAGATCAGGCTGCGGAATGTCACACGCGGGGCGGTCGCAGACATTGGCAAGGACGCTGGTTGGTGGGACCCATCCAGGGAGCCTACAAAGCTTGCATTTGAAAAACGCCTAAACCGGAAATCGCATCAAGCGGCTTGCTGAAAGCAATGTTAACGCGTGCCTTAAAATTGTTCCTGTCGCGGAGCGTGGAGCAGCGGCGGCGCTGCGGCGGGGTGGAGAGAGCGGCCGAATTCGAGCCCGGCGGCGAGCGTTAACGGAACATGAATGAGTTCCGCATTATTCACGGCATGACAAGTCAGAAGGACTGCCGTGTTCCGCGAATTTGCAGGGTCTCCGATGGAATATTGGCTTTGGATTGCCGCCGCCGCTTTGGCCGGCGCGGCTCTGACTGTGCTGCTCGCATGGCTGGGCAAGCGCTTGCGGCCGGGAGGCCGCGTCGACAAGAGCTTGTTGCATCTCGCGCTCAACAACATGACCCAGGGGGTGGTGCTGTTCAGTTCCGCCGGCCGCATGCTGGTCTGCAACGATCGCTATATCGAGATGTACAAGCTGCCGCGCAACGTGGTGAAGCCGGGCTGCACGCTGTTCGACGTCATCAAAAGCCGCATGGCGAGCGGAAGCGCCGACGTCGATCCCCGCGCATACAGCGCCGATGTGCTGACTGCGATGGCCGAGGGCAAAACCCTGAGCCGGGTTGTCGACACGCCGGACGGCCGTGCGATTGCCGTGGTCAACCGTCCGATCGCGGGCCGTGCCTTGTGGGTCGGAACGCATGACGACATCACGGAACGGCGGCAGGCGGAGCGCGAGAGCGCGTTTCTCGCCGAGCACGAACGGCGCCGGATGATGATCGAGAGCGCCATCGAATCCTTCCGCGAGGGCGTCGATTTGATGTTGCGCACGGTCAGCGACAGCGCCGCGGAAATGCGGTCGACCGCCATGGCCTTGTCGGCCTCGTCCGGTCAGACCGCGCAGCGCACATCCGTCGCCGTGCAAAGATCGAATGAAGCCGCCGCCAATGTGTCGGCCGCGGCGCACGTCGACCTTGACGGTGGAGCCGGTGCGCTGCAGGTCGCCCTCCAGCTTGTACGCAGGCGTCGCCGGCAGGGTCAGTCCGGGAATGATCGCCAGCTCCGCGAGCGACGAGCCGGAAGC
>JAEWCJ010000306.1 GCA_023390695.1 Pseudomonadota bacterium
GATGTACTATGCTTTTGTGCATCGCAACTTCTCTGTTCTGCGCTTCAACTTCCGCGGCGTCGGCCGCAGCCAGGGCTCGTTCGACCATGGCGTCGGCGAATTGTCGGATGCCGCCTCCGCGCTCGACTGGGCGCAGACCATCAACCCGGAAGCGCGCGCCTGCTGGATCGCCGGCTTTTCGTTCGGTGCCTGGATCGGCATGCAGCTCCTGATGCGTCGCCCGGAGGTGGAGGGCTTCATCTCGGTCGCGCCGCCCGCCAATCTCTATGACTTCTCGTTCCTGGCGCCCTGCCCCTCGTCGGGACTGATCATTCACGGCGACAAGGATGCAGTGGTTCCCTACAAGGATGTCACCGGTCTGGTCGACAAGCTGAAGACGCAAAAGGGCATCGTGATCGAGCAGAAGGTCGTGCCCGGCGCCAATCACTTCTTCGACGGCAAGATCGAGACGCTGATGCAGTCGGTGAACGGCTATCTCGACAAGCGCCTGAAGATCAAAACCACCGCCGCCTGAGATCCCTGCCATGGCGAGGCGATCGATGTTCGGGATCGCTCTCGTTCTGTTCGTTCTCCTCGCCGCAGGCTACGGCGCCTATCATTACATGCTCGCCGTGCCCGGCACGCCGCATCGCGGCGCCCTGCCGGCGCTGACGGACGACGACCGCGATCTGGCGGCGCGGCTGCGCCGGCACGTCGAGATCATCGCCGCCGCCGAGCACAATCTCGATCGCTACGACGAGCTTGAGAAGGCCGCGCGCCATATCGAGGCAGCGCTGGAAGCCTACGGCTATCCGGTCACGCGGCAGGTCTTCACCGCGCGCGGCAAACAGGTGCGCAACATCGACGTGGTGCTGGAAGCGCCGAGGATCGATCCCGAGGTGATCGTCGTCGGCGCGCATTACGACAGCGAGAGAGGCACCCCGGGCGCCAACGACAACGCCACCGGCACCGCCGCCGTGCTCGAACTCGCGCGTCTGTTGCACGACCTGAAGGACAATGCCGCCAAGCGCATTCGCCTCGTCCTCTTCGTCAATGAAGAGCGCCCCTATTACGGCACGGCGGAAATGGGCAGCCTGAATTTTGCGCGCCTGCTGCACGAACGCGGCGAGCGCGTCACCGCGATGTATTCGCTGGAAACCATCGGCTATTACTCCGACGAGCCCGGCAGCCAGAAATATCCCGCGCCTTTCGGCGCCTTCTTCGGTGACCGGGGCGATTTCATCGCGTTTGTCGGGCTGCTCAATTCGCGCCCGCTCCTGCAGCAGACCATGCGGTCATTCCGCGCGCATACGGCATTTCCGAGCATCGGCGGCGTCGCCCCCGGCTTCATTCCGGGCATCGCCTGGTCGGACCACTGGGCGTTCGCGCAGTACGGCTTCCAGGGCGTGATGGTGACCGACACGGCGCCGTTTCGCTATCCGCACTACCATCGGCCGACCGACACGCCCGACAAGATCGACTATGAGAAACTTGCCCGCGTGGTCAAAGGCATGGAGCGCGTGATCCGGGATCTGGTCAAACAATGAGGGATCATGCCGCCGCACTGCCCGTTGGTGCGGAATGACGGCTAGGGATCGACAATCACGCCCCCGCATATCGGCTTCGCAACGCCGGTGGTGCTCGGGAAGGTGATCGGCAAGCCGCGCAGCTTGCGCACCGCCATATAGGCAAAGGCCTGCGCCTCGATGGCATCGGCGTTCCAGCCGACCGTATCGGCGGTTTCGACTCTCACGGGCGCAAGCCGCTCCGCCAGCATGCGGATCAGCGTGACATTGTGCACGCCGCCGCCGGCGACGATCCATGTCTGCGGACGCCCCGGCAGCAGGCCGACGATAGCGGCCACCGAGGCCGCGGTGATCGCGGTCAGTGTCGCCGCACCGTCCTCGATGCTTTTGCCGGCAAGTCCCGCCGCGTTCGCGACGAAACTGCGAAACTCGTTGCGATCGAGCGACTTCGGCGGCTTCACCGAGAAGAACGGATGCGCCAGCACGCGTGCGACGGCATCCTCGTCCACGCGCCCCTGCGCGGCATTCACTCCTGCCGCATCGAAGGCATGGCCTGCCCGTTCACGCATGAAATCGTCGATCAGCGCATTGCCGGGCCCGGTGTCGCAGGCGAAGGGATCGGGCTCGCCATCGATGAATGTGATATTGGCGACGCCACCGACATTGAGCACGGCGATCGGATGCGGGCGGTCGAGCGCCTTCGCCAGCGCGCGGTGATAGATCGGCACCAGCGGCGCACCCTGCCCGCCCGCGGCAACATCGTCGGCGCGAAAATCGTAGACCACCGGTCGGCCGAGACGTTTCGCCAATGCCGGCCCGTCGCCAATCTGGACGGTCAGCCGTCGCTCCGGGCGGTGCAGAATGGTCTGCCCGTGAAATCCGACGGCATCGATCGTTCGGGGGTCGATGCCGTTGGCTTCCAGGAAAGTCTCAACCGCATGGCCATGCAGCGACGTCAGCACCCGCTCCGCCTCAGCGATCACGCCGGGGCGCGCGGTTCGGTCGGTCAAGGCGGGCGCGGAGTCCATCGCCTCCCGCAACAGCGCCACGTCCTCTTTCTTGTAGAAATGCAGCGCCGAGGGGCCGAACCGCAGATGGCCTTCGCCATCGGTTTCCAGCAGCGCCACGTCGATACCATCCATGGAGGTACCGCTCATCAGCCCGATCGCCCGGAAAAGAGCCACCCCGCCCCCGCAGTTTGAATCCACCGCCGGACCTGTTACACCACCGCGCCCGGCCAAGCGAGCCCGGCCTCAGCCCTCAATTTTGCCATGACTGCCTTCAAATCCGATTTCCTGAACATCCTCTCGAGCCGCGGCTTCATCCACCAGATCTCGGACACCGAGGGCCTCGACGCACTCGCCGCCCGCTCCGAAATCATCGCCTATATCGGCTACGACTGCACCGCGCCCTCGCTCCATGTCGGGCACCTGCTGTCCATCATGATGCTGCATTGGCTGCAGGAGACCGGCAACAAGCCGATCGCCCTGATGGGCGGCGGCACCACCCGCGTCGGCGACCCGTCGGGGCGCGACGAAACCCGCAAGATGCTCACCTACGAGCAGATCGACGCCAACAAGGACTCGATCAAGACCACCTTCGCCAAGTTCCTGCGCTTCGGCTCCGGCAAGAGCGATGCCCTCATGGCGGACAATGCCGAGTGGCTGACCACGCTCAACTACATCGAGATGCTGCGCGAAGTCGGGCGGCATTTTTCGATCAACCGCATGCTGACGATGGATTCGGTGCGGCTCCGGCTCGAGCGCGAGCAGGAGCTGTCGTTCATCGAATTCAACTACATGATCCTGCAGTCCTACGATTTCGTGGAGCTTGCGCGCCGCTATGGCTGCAATCTGCAGATGGGCGGGTCCGACCAATGGGGCAACATCGTCAACGGCATCGATCTTGGCCGGCGCATGGGCACGCACCAGCTCTACGCCCTCACCTGCCCGCTGCTGACGACCTCGTCCGGCGCGAAGATGGGCAAGACGGCCGCCGGTGCGGTCTGGCTGAATGCCGACATGCTGCCGGTCTATGACTACTGGCAGTTCTGGCGCAACACCGAGGACGGCGACGTCGAACGCTTCCTCAAGCTGTTCACGTTCCTGCCGCTGGACGAGATCGCGCGTCTCGCGGCGCTCAAGGGCCAGGAAATCAACGAGGCCAAGAAGATCCTCGCAACGGAAGCGACCGCGCTCATGCATGGCCGCGACCTCGCCGAACAGGCCGCGGAAACCGCGCGCCGCACCTTCGAGGAAGGCACGCTTGCCGAAACGCTCCCGACCATCGAGGTCAGCAAGGCGGCGCTCGATGGCGGGCTTGGCGTGCTCACCGCGTTCGTGCAGGCCGGCTTCGTGGCGTCAACGAGCGAGGCACGGCGTCAGATCAAGAGCGGCGGCCTGAAGGTGAATGACGCCACCGTGACCGACGAGAAACTGGCGCTGACGTCAAAGGATCTGACCCCGGAAGGCGTCATCAAGCTTTCGTTCGGCCGAAAGCGGCACGCCCTGCTGAAACCGAATTGAGACCGAGGCTTTCACCGTTTCGCAAACGGTGAAAGACCCAGGTTCTGATCAGACGCGTTTTCGTCACGCGAACCGATTCCGGTTTGCCCGAAATCGCTCTAGCGGCTCGGCGGCGGGATTTCGTCGCGGAAGTTGTTGGCGTTGGTCGCGCCTTGCGTGTTGGCGCCGGGGAACTCGAAGAACTTGCGGAGCAGGCCGGGCGCGATCGCCGAGATCGGATTGACGCGCAGCACCGGCGAACTCGGCGGCCCCACCACTTCATAGGTGATACCGACCAGCCCCTCGTTGCTGCCGCCCAGGAACAGGCCGACAATCGGCAACTGGCCGAAGGCATTGTTCAGCCCATATAACGGCACGAAGGTACCGCGCACGCGCACCTCGTTGTTGGCGTAGTCGATGTGACCGTCCATGGTCGCGCCGATCGTCGGGCCACGCACCACGCCTTCCTTCACCATGAGCCTTCCGGGCGTGCGCGTGAAGTCGACCCGTAGCCGCGTGAAATCGACACCGGCGGTCGCGTTCTGCGCCTGGCCGACCACACGATTGAGCGCGGCCTCGCCGCGCACCTTGAAGTCGCGGATATTCACAATGCCGTCGGTCGGCGAATGATCCGGCGACGGCGGGTCCATGGCGACCCACATCTGACCGCCCTGCATGCGCGGATAGGTGTCGGTGAAGCGGAACAGCGCTCCGGCGTCCAGGGTCTCGAAATACAGAACGTTGCGGCCGCGTCCCGCCGCGCCGCGCAGGTCTCCGGTGAATGACGTGTCGCGGCCGATCTTGGAATTGAGCGCAAAACTGCGGATGTGGCCGGCGCGGCGCGAGAGCTTCAGATCGACGCCCCGCAGGGTCTCGCCGTTGAATCCGAGTACGGTGCCGAGCCGCAGATCCAGATCGAAATCGCCGGAGCGCTTGGTTTTCTGCTCGGCCTCCGTGCCCAGCATCGATTTCACAAAGCCGCGGCCATCGAAGACCTCGCCGCGCATCGACACCCGCAACGACCCGTCGGATGCCTTTTCCGCCCGCAGAGTGGCCTTGTCGCCTTCCGACAGCGCGAAGATTGGGAAATTGGCGTTGACCATGTCGCCGGACGCATCGAGTTCGACGGTACCGCGGACATTGGATCCCGACCCGTCGATCACGAGATCCTCAAAGCGCGTCGCCTTTTCCTGGCTGACCAGCGTGAAGGTCGCGCGGCTTTGTTTTCCCGCCGGCTTGACCCAGCCCGGCATCAGATTGTCGATCCTGACTTGCGTCAGGTCGGCCTCCACGGAGAGCCGCGTCTCCTTCTCTCCCGCGTATTTCCCCGCGATCTTCACCGGCACGGGACCACTCAACGAGGGTCCCGTATCGAAGCCAAGACGTTTGCGCGCGGCTTCGTCGAGGGTCGCCTGCAGACGAATGTCGGCGTCCGGCGCATCGGCGTTCTTGCGGAAATCGAGAGTCGCCGGCGTGCCGTTGATGCGCACGTCGCCGCGCAACTGATAGCCCTGATTGGTGGCGGCGACCTTCAGCGCCTGCGCCTCGACCTTCTGCCCCATCATCATCTTGTCGGCGGCGAAACCGGCGACATCGAACGTCATCGCGTAGGTGGTGGCGCCCTTCGGCGGATCCTTCATGATCGGCAGATTGATCACCACCTGCCCGCTGAAATTGCCCTTGCTGGTATTCGGATCGATCGGAAGGCTGGCATGCTCGCGCAATCGCTCCAGCGACAGAAATTCGATCGCCGCCTGGACCGGCCCGTCGACGCGGAAGCGCGCGCGCGCCGGCGGCGCTTTCGGATGCGTGTCGGGCACTTCGAACACGCCGTTGCTGATCACCAGCTTGCGGCCCTCCGACATCTCCACCACGCCGCGGGTGACGCTGACAACGACGTTGCGGCCCTTGATCTGCGTCTTCAGGTCCGCCTCTCTGATCGGCGGCAATCCCTCCACCGGCGCGATCGCCGCATTGCGGACCGTCACCTCGACGGAGAGACCGTCGGAGGGAACTGGCGGACCGCCCTCCTTCAGCGTCTCGATCGGAGCATTGGTGGCGATGTCGACGCGCTCGATATCTCCGCCCTGCAGATTTTCCAGAACCCAACTGCGGACCTTGGACGCAATGAAGACCGGCCAGACCTTCTTCGCCGCTTCACTCGACATCGGCGTAATGGCGAGGCCGACCGCGAGGCGCGGTTCGCCGCCGGCGAAATCGACGCCGCCATTGAGGACGCCGCGCACATTGGCGCCGCCGATATCGCCCTGCTCCACGTCAAGGCGCCGGCGCATGAAATCGATATTCGCCCGCACCAGAATGCGGTTGAGCACGAGCGGCTGCGGATCGTTCCGATCGGAGGCGAGAACGACGGAACCGCCCGTCACCGTCATCCGCCACGGCGCGCTCCTTTCCTTCGGCGCATCGAAGCGGCTCAACAACGTGATGCGATTGCCACCGGATTGAATCTGCAACGGTGCAATCAGCGACCGCCGATTGGCATCCCAATCAAGGGTGATTTCCGCCTTGTCGAGATGGAAGGATCCGTCGACGTCGGCCGGGTCTCCGATCAACCCGGCATCTGCAATCAGACGGCCTTCGACAACGGACGGCAGGGAATCCGCCCCGATCTCCGCGCGGATAATTCCAGACAGGGGAATGTCGGACTGGAATTGCCCCTCGTCCAGTCGAGTCGCCAGGAACAGGTCCTTGGTCGAGACCTTGCGCGCCTCGATCTGGATATTGCGCCGCTGGAAGCCGCTCGGCCGCACCGCCGCCGTCAGCAACCAAGGGCGCACTTCGTTGTCGGAGCCCAGCGTCACGGCGATCGAACCGCCGCCGAAGCGGTTCACGCTGAAGGTGATCTTGTCGAAGGTCCAGTGTTTGTCGGTCCGCAGGTCATCGACCTTAAGCGTACCGTCCTTCAGACCGATTTCACCGAGCCCGTCGCCATCCAGCCCGAGCGTCGAGAGCCGGTCCAGCCAGCCGACAAATGCGACAAAACGTTCCGCCCCATTGGGAATCTCGGCGCCGGCCTGCGGTTCGGGCTTGTCGGCGGGGGGCGCCGGAGCAAGCGCCGCACCGGGCTTGACGATGGCCGGCGTGACGGCGAGCGGGCGACGTTCGGCGCCGGTCGAAACCGTGATCTGGCCGTCCTGCTCGATTCGAACCGACAGCTCCGCTCCGACCAGACTGACCCGTTTGGCGCGGACGCGTCCGGTCAGCAATCCCGATCCGGAAATGGACACTTCGGCCTTCGGCGCGCTGGCGACGACCATGCTGTCGGCATCGCGGATCAGGATATCGCGGATGCGAAGCGAGGTGCGTCCGTCTTCGTCGCGTTCGATCTGCGTGCCGCCGATCTCGACGTGGTGGCGACGGCCGATATTCTCCTCGATGGCGGCCGCCACGAAGGGCGACGCCATATTGATCTCGATCGGGCCGGCGACGAGCCGCAGCCACAAACCACATGCCGCAAGCGTGACGATCGCCAGCGTGCCCCCGGCAAGGAGCAGCAGCCGGCGCACAAGGGGACGATGCAGCCCGCCGCGGATACGCCACCAGGCCGCCCGGCTCCGGCGGCGTTCGTCGGACGGATCCGCCTCTTGCGTGCGCGCGGAGCAATGCTGCAGGAAGGTGTCTTCCAGCGCGCGCAGGGCCTCCAAACGCGGACCGTGTTTCAGCTCGGTCATGCCAGTGCGGGTGTCCCCTGGGCCGTGACCCTCGACCTGACGGTTTCGTCGGTGCAAACGGCGTAACTAAAATGAGCTATGGGCGCCGAAAGGCACCCTCCCGCCGGTGCCCCCACGCGGAATTGAAGTTTCAGGTTGACCCCCTGAAAGCGACGAAAGGAAGGCATATGCCCGCATCCCTCAAGGAAGGCAGCCCGGCTCCCGCATTTACCCTGCCGCGCGACGGCGGGGGCGAGGTGTCGCTCTCCGAGTTCAAGGGCCGCAAGTTGGTCCTTTATTTCTATCCCAAGGCCGACACCGCCGGCTGCACCCGCGAAGCGACGGAGTTTTCCAGTCTCGCCAAGGCCTTCCACAAGGCCGGCACAGCAATCCTCGGCGTCTCCGCCGACCCGGTGAGAAAGCTGGACGCCTTTCGGGACAAACACGAGCTCGGCATTCCCCTCGCGACGGACGAAACCAAGAAGATTCTCAAGGCCTACGGGGTCTGGGTCGAGAAGTCGATGTATGGCCGCAAATTCATGGGGATCGCGCGGACGACCTTCCTGATCGGCTCGGACGGGAAAATCAGCCAGATCTGGCCCAAGGTGTCGGTCGCGGGTCATGCCGAAGAGGTTCTCGAAGCTGCGAAGGCACTCAAATAACCCTTATCGCACAAGTATTTGCGGAAAATTAACCATGGCTGGCTCAAATCGGCGCGTTCAATCCGGTCCCGCAGGTCCGGTCTGGAGCGTCGATGTCCTACCGGTCCTCTTCCCACGACCCACGTCATGATCCGCGCCATCCGGCGCCCCATCACCCGGGGCATGGGCACCATCCTGCGCATGGATACGAATACGCCAGCGCCTATTATTCCCAAGGGGGTCCGGCGCCGGCAAAACAGCAGCAGCGCCCGCACGGCATGCCGCATGCCGCGGCACCAGCGGCCGCGCCTGCCCCGCGCCGCCGCCGCAATGCCAGCGACTATACTCTCCTGCATGCCGGCCGGCAGGTCCGGCTAGGCCCCGTCGCCTTCTGGATCGTGGTCGGCACGCTGGTCGTCATGGCCGGCTGGACGCTCCTTACCGGCACCTATTTCGCGTTTCATGACGACGTCCTGAAGCGCCTGATCGCCCGTCAGGCCGAGATGCAATACGGCTATGAAGACCGCATCGCCGAATTGCGCGCCCAGCTCGACCGCATCACCAGCCGGCAATTGCTCGACCAGGAGCAATTCGAGCAGAAGCTCGAGCAGCTCGTCCGCAAGCAGGCCACCCTCGAATCTCGCGCCT
This sequence comes from Pseudomonadota bacterium, assembly GCA_023390695.1. The sequence continues at coordinate 8,970 of JAEWCJ010000306.1, forward strand.
CGGCGCTGTCGGCCTTGCCGGACATGACGGTGACCGGCTCGATCCGGCAGCCGGCACGCGGGACTACCGATCCCACCCGGTCCGCCCCGCCGAAGCCATCGCCGATCAACGACACCGTCATTTTCCGCGCCCCGCCGGATCGCGAAGCACGTCTGGAATCGCGCACGACGGCGACGATGAATGCCCGCGCCGCCGCCAAAACCCGCGGCGGCGTCGAGGGCATGCTGGCGCGCATGCAGGATGCACTCGACCGCGTCGAGCAGAAGCAAACCTCGGCCCTCAACTCGCTGGAAGACGTCTACGATTCGCGCAGCCGGCGCATCCGCGGCGTCCTTGCCGATCTTGGTATCGATGCCGGCAAAGCGCCGCCGGCCTCCGGCGTGGGCGGCCCTTACGTTCCGGCCAATGCGCCGTCGCAAAGCTTCGAGCGACAGCTCTACCGCATCAATGTGTCGCGCGCCCACGTCGAACGCCTCAACCGCACCTTGATGAACGTTCCCGTGCGCAAGCCGGTGGACGGCGATATCGATTTCTCCTCCGGCTTCGGGATGCGCGTCGATCCCTTCCTGAAAGGCCCGGCCATGCATACCGGGCTCGACATGCGCGGCGATCCTGGCGATCCGGTGCGGGCCACGGCCAACGGCAAGGTGGCCTTCGCCGGCACGAATGGCGGATACGGCAAGATGGTCGAACTCGACCACGGCAGCGGCCTGACCACGCGCTACGCGCATTTGTCGGCCATCGATGTGAAGGTGGGACAGACGGTCAGAATCGGCCAGTTGATCGGGCGCATCGGTTCGACCGGCCGCTCAACCGGCCCGCATCTGCACTACGAGACGCGCGTCAACGGCGATCCGGTCGACCCGCAAAAATACCTGCGCGCGGGTATCCGGCTCAGCGCGAACTAATCACAATAAATCTAGACGCACGAGGCGGCTTGCGCCTGTAATCTCCTGCTGTTTTGCAAACTGGCCTTGGAGATACATGATGCCGCTTCTCTATTCGACAATCGCGCTGGCCGTCCTCGGCGCTCTGAGCACAACCACAGCTCGCGCCCATCATCACGAAGTGCAATTGGTGCAGTTGGCCCAGGCGCAACACCACCAGCATGGTGAAACATCTGCTGCGGCTTCCGCTTCCACCAAGGCCTACGAAGCTGCCAACGATAAAATGCACAAGGACATGGCCATCAAATATTCAGGCAATGCGGATGTCGATTTCGCGCGCAGCATGATCCCGCATCATCAAGGCGCCATCGACATGGCGAAGGTCGCGCTTGCGCACGGCAAGGATCCGGAAATCCGCAAGCTCGCCGAAGAGATAATAAAGGCCCAGGAAGGCGAAATCGCCTGGATGCAGAATTGGCTGAAGAAAAACGCAAAATAGCTTTTCCGCTCTGCAATCGAGGCGCCTGCGGCGATTCACAACATGTGGCCGCACCGGCCTTGACACCGGACATAAGCTCCAACACGCTTGAGGTGCCGTTCTTGAAAAAGAACGGCACGCCGAACCACGGCGCATACCGGAGATCCGCGAAGCCGGTCACGCAAATTTTGTGAGCAAGATTTGATGACCGGCCTTCGCCAGAAGCCGGAGGTCTAGATGGAACCACCGATGCACGTTGCCGCAAGGATCGTTGCGGCAATCGTTCGGGCCACAGCGTAGCGGCTATCCGCGAACGGCATTCCGGGAGCGGCCCGCTCGGGGCGATATCAGTGAGGCAAGGCCCCACGTCGGCGCTCCCGGCATGTATCTGGACAATACCTGCGAGCATGATTGCCGGGTGCAGCGCGCGCCGCGGTCAGACACGACGCGCGGCGGATAACGGCGTCCTCAAGCGCGGCAGGATCGGAAATTAATCCACGTCCACGACCTGGTCGGGGCCGCCGCCAAAGGCGCGCTGCGCCAGCGTCGCCTCCATGAACTGATCGAGATCGCCGTCCAGCACGCCGGCGGTATTGGAGGTGGACACGCCGGTGCGCAGATCCTTCACCATCTGATAGGGCTGCAACACATACGAGCGGATCTGGTGGCCCCAGCCGATATCGGTCTTGGCGGCGTTTTCGGCGGCCGCCTTCTCTTCCCGCTTCTTCAATTCCATTTCGTAGAGGCGCGCGCGGAGCATGTCCCAGGCCTGCGCCCGATTGCGGTGCTGCGAACGGTCGTTCTGGCAATAGACCACGATCCCCGTCGGCATATGAGTCATACGGATCGCGGATTCGGTCTTGTTGACGTGCTGGCCGCCCGCACCCGACGCACGCAGCGTGTCGATCCGCACGTCTGATTCATTGATGTCGATCTGGATACGGTCGTCGATCACCGGATAGACCTGCACGCTGGCGAAAGACGTATGACGGCGCGCATTTGAATCGAACGGTGAAATTCTTACCAACCGGTGCACGCCGCTTTCGGTCTTGAGCCAGCCGAACGCATTGCGGCCCTTGATCATCACCGTGGCCGACTTGATCCCCGCCTCTTCGCCTTCGGTCTCCTCCAGCCATTCGACCTTGAAGTCGTGCTGTTCGGCCCAGCGCGTATACATGCGCATCAGCATGCTGGCCCAGTCCTGGCTCTCGGTGCCGCCGGCGCCGGCATGCACTTCGAGATAGGTATCGAGCGCATCCGCCTCGCCCGACAGCAGCGCCTCGAGTTCGCGGCGCGCCGCGTCGGCCTTGAGCTTGCGCAGCCCCTCCTCGGCTTCCGCGATCACCGACTGATCGTTCTCGCTTTCACCGAGTTCAAGCAGCGTGAGCTGGTCCTCCAGCTCCCCTTCGATGCGCCCGATCGACTTCAGTTGATCCTCGAGCGCATTGCGCTCCTGCATCACCTTGGAAGCGCGCTGCGGATCGTTCCAGAGTTCGGGGTCTTCCGCCTGCTTGTTCAGTTCGGCAAGGCGTAGATTTGCTGCATCGAGGTCAAAGATGCCTCCTCAGCAGCCCGACTGACCGCTTGATCTCTTCGACGACGCTTTCGACTTCCGCGCGCATGACACCGTATCTGTGGACGAGTTCGGCAGCGGCGATCCGCTGCGGCCCAAATAGAAGGAGCCGCCCGGATGTAGCGGGCGGCCCCTGCATTGGCAACGATTATGTCAGTAGAGACCGCCGGTGCCGGAGCGCACGGCGCGCCCGGATTCTTCCGGCACCGCGCCGAAATTGTAGCGGCCGTCGGCATCGGAATAGCCGATGACCGACGACGAATCCGGCGGCGCCGTTCCCGGCTTGAAGGCTTCGAGAATGACCCGCTCCGACCCCGGGCCAGCGCGCAGGCCGCTCTTGGCCTCGATGCGGATCAGCTTGATGCCGGCAGGCACGCGGAAGGGCACCGAAGGTTTCTCCGCCAGCGCCACTTTCAGGAATTCCTTGACGACCGGAGCGGCCATGTGGCCGCCGGTCATGCCGCGCCCGAGCGGCTTCGGCTTGTCGAATCCGAAATAGACACCGACGGCGAGATCGGGCGAGAAGCCGACGAACCAGACGTCCTTCTCGTCATTGGTGGTGCCGGTCTTGCCCGCGACCGGCTTGCCGACGTCGCGCACCACCGTCGCAGTGCCGCGCTGCACGACGCCTTCCATCATCGAGGTGATCTGATAGGCGGTCATCGGATCGATCACCTGCTCGCGGCGATCGACCAGGGTCGGCTCGGGCTGGTTGGCCCAACGATCGGCACTGCAGCCGCGGCATTCGCGCTGGTCGTGCTTGTAAATGGTGTGGCCGTAGCGATCCTGAATGCGGTCGATGAGCGTCGGCTTGATGCGGCGCCCGCCATTGGCGAACATCGAATAGGCTGCGGTCATGCGCAGCACGGTGGTTTCGCCGGCACCGAGCGCGAAGGACAGATAGGGCGGCAGATCGTCATAGACGCCGAAGCGCTTCGCATATTCTGCGATCAGCGGCATGCCGACATCCTGCGCCAGCCGCACGGTCATGACGTTGCGGGAATGCTCAATGCCGAAGCGGAGTGTCTGCGGGCCGTAATATTTACCGGTCGAATAGTTTTCGGGACGCCACACGCCAAGGCCCGGACCCTGGTCGATCTCGATCGGCGAATCCACCACGACGGTCGACGGCGTGTAACCGTTGTCGAGCGCGGCCGCATACACGAAAGGCTTGAACGACGAGCCCGGCTGGCGCAGCGCCTGCGTGGCGCGGTTGAACTTCGACTGGTCATAGGAGAAGCCGCCGACCATCGCGAGAACGCGGCCCGTATAGGGA
>JAEWCJ010000163.1 GCA_023390695.1 Pseudomonadota bacterium
CTCTCTGACCGTCGCCCGGCTATCACTGGTGTCCCGGTTCCGATGTTCGTAAGCGAGCGTGCCGCAAGGTGACACGAGCGTCGGAACCGGGACACCAGCACGTCTACAATTCTAGTGTGGCCCTGGACACTAGGCGACCGATCCCCGCGAGTCAGCGCCGCAATGCATTTCGTTTCCCTGCCTATCGAAATCCTGCGGACGAAGCCGAGCCTGATCTTCTGGCTGGCGGCGCTCGCCCAGGCATTGATCTGGATTCTCGTGCCGTCGCTGTTCTATGCGGCTCCGCCCGGCGAGCTGGCCGAGTTGCTCTCGGTGTCCCGCTATTTCGAGCGTCTGCTTCCGCTGGTGCCGCCGCTCGCCTATTGGCTGGCCGAAATCGCGATGCGCGCGGGCGGATTTTTCGGCGTCTATGTCCTGTCGCAGATCTGCGTCGTCCTCACGCTCTGGGCGGTGTTCACGCTCGGCCGCGCCACGCTCGGCGACCGGCATGCCGCGCTCGGCACGCTGCTGATGACCGGCGTCTATTTCGTGACGGTGCCGACGCCGGATTTCTCGCCTGCCATTCTGGCCATGCCGCTCTGGGCGCTGGCGCTCCTGCATTTCTGGCGCGCCGTGGGCGAAGACCGGGAATTGTACTGGATGGCGCTGACGGCCGACCTCGTCCTGCTTTTGCTGACGACCTATCTCGCGCCGCTCCTGATCGCATTGCTGGTGCTGTTCGCGGCACTCAATTCGCATAGCCGCCCCAAACTGACGCAAGCCAGCGCCGTCGCGGGCGCGATCATCGTCCTGTTCATGCTGATCCCGCACGCCGTCTGGGTGTCATCGAGCGGCAGCCTCGCCTTGCCGGACCTGCCCAATCTGCGCAGCGTCGATCTGATCGACAAAAATCTCTACGCGCTGGCGCGCATGACGGGATTGCTGCTGATCGGTCTCGCGGGCCTCGCGGTCATGGCGATCGCAGCCAGCGTTTTCCGAAAGCCGCGGGAGCAAGCAGTGATCATCGATCGCGCACCCGCCACCGAATTTGCCGCATCGTTCATCTCTTATTTCGCCATCGTGCCGCCTCTGATGCTGATCATCGCGGCCGTGATCACCGGTTATTCCGGCCCGATGAGCTTTGCACCGGTTGTTGTCCTGTCCGGTCTTGCGGCTGTGCTCGCAGCCGGCGACATCATCGCAATCCAGCGCCAGCGCACGGCGGTATTCACCTGGTTCGCCTTTCTGCTGGCGCCGCCGGTGATCGCCGTGATGACGGCGATGCTGCTGCCATGGACGACGGCAACCGACCCACGCGTCGCCCTGCCGGCGCGCGAGATGGGGCGCTTCTTCGGAGAGAATTTCGAGCGCCGCACCGGCCAGAAACTGGAATTCGTCACCGGCGATTCCGCGCTCGCCACCCTGATTGCAACCGGCGCGGCGAGCCGCCCGTTTGTCCTCGGCGACGGCAGGCCGGGGCAACCGCAACTGGCGACGCTCGATGATCTGATCGACAAAGGCGCGATCGTCGTCTGGCACGCGAGCGACAGTGCCGGCACGCCGCCCGCCGCTATCCGCGCCCGCTTTCCCAATCTTGTGCCGGAAGTGCCGCGCGTCTTCGAACGGCGCGTCGAAGGACGCCTGCCGCAATTGCGCGTCGGCTGGGCGATGGTCCGTCCGAAAGCGCAGACGGCGCTGCAGCCGCAGACGCCGCCGGCTCAGTGATAGGCCTCGCCTTCGCGCACCTTTCCGCGGAACAGCCAGTAAATGAAAATGACGTAGCCGAGGATGATCGGCAGCAGGAACACGGTGCCGATCAGCATGAAGATCTGGCTGGAGGGCGCGGCCGCAGTGTCCCAGATCGTCAGACTGGGCGGCACGAGATAGGGATAGCTGGAGATGACGAGCCCCAGATAGCCGAGCAGGAAGAGAAATATCGTGGCGACAAACGGCAGCACGTCGCGCCTTTTCTCGATGGCGTACCAAAGGCCCGCGGCGATGAGCGCGGTGATGGTCGGCACCGGCCACAGGAAGTAGAAATTCGGCAGACTGAACCAGCGCTGCGCGATGCGTTCGAAGGCCAGCGGCGTATAGAGGCTGACCGCCAGCATGAATGCGAGCACGATGGCCAGCAGGAGTTTCGCCTGCCCACGCGCACGCTCGGCGACTTCGCCTTCCGTCTTCATGATCAGCCAGGTCGCCCCCAGCAGGGCATAGCCGGCCACCAGCGCGACGCCGCACAGCAGCGAGAACGGCGTCAGCCAGTCGAGCGGACCGCCCGCATATTGTCCGTTCTCCACCCGGATGCCCTGAATCAGGCCGCCGAGAATGACGCCTTGCGCAAACGCCGCCAGCGTCGAACCGATCGTGAAGGCGTAGTTCCACCTGGTCTTGGTGTAGGAGACGAGGCGGAACTCGAAGGCGACGCCGCGAAATACCAGCGCCAGCAGCATCACGATCACCGGCAGATAAAGCGCCGGCATGATCACGGCATAGGCGAGCGGAAACGCCACCAGCAGGCCGGCACCGCCGAGCACCAGCCAGGTCTCGTTGCCGTCCCAGAACGGCGCCACCGACCGCATGATCTGATCGCGCTGCGCCTCGTTGCGCGCGAACGGAAACAGGATGCCGATGCCGAGATCGAAACCGTCGAGGATGACATACATCGCGACGGCGGTGCCGATCAGCGCGGCCCAGATGACTGGCAGGTACCATTCCATGTCGTCACCGCCTTTCCGCGATTGCTTCGCTTGCCGCTTCTCCCGCCGCCGTGAGCGGCCGGCTCGGCAGACCTTCCGGCGCTTCGATGGCGCGGCCTTCCGGTCCCTTCACGATCAGCCGGTTGATGTAATAGATGCCCATCCAGAACACGATGCCGTAGGCGAACACGAACAAGGCGAGCGTGCCGAGAATGGTCGCGCCGGGCACCGGCGAAACCGCATCGGCGGTTCGCAATATGCCGTGCACCACCCAGGGCTGGCGGCCGCTTTCCGTGACCAGCCAGCCGGCGATCACGGCGACAAATCCGGTCCACCAGCCATGCGACAAGATCCAGAGAAACCACCGCGTGTGAAACAGCGTGCCGCGCCACCACAGAAACGCGCCATACACCGCAGCCGCGATCATGAACAAACCGATGCCGACCATGACGCGGAAGGCGAAGAACACCGTCGGCACCGGCGGGCGGTCTTGCGGCGGCACGCTGGTCAGCCCGGGGAAAAGTCCCTTGGGATCGTGCCTGAGGATCAAGGACGCGCCGTACGGAATCGAAATCTCGAACCGGTTCGTCTCCGCCTGCTCGTCCGGCCAGGCAAACAGCACCAGCGCTCCGGGTTTCGAACCGTCCCAATGCGCCTCCATCGCCGCCACCTTGATCGGCTGGTGTTCGAGCGTGTTGAGGCCATGCTGATCGCCGATGAAAAGCTGCAGCGGCGCGAGGATCACCAGAAGGCCGATCGCCATCTTCATCATGGTGCGCGCTTCGGCGAGGAATTTGCCCGCCAGCAGATAGCGCGCGCCCACCGCGAGAACGACGAAGCCCGTGGTCAGATAGGCGGCGTTCAGCATATGCGCGAAACGATAGGGGAAGCTCGGGTTGAAGACGATGGCGAACCAGTCCACGGGATAGGCGATGCCGTCGCGGATCTCATGGCCGGTCGGAGTCTGCATCCAGCTATTGGCGGACAGGATCCAGAATGCGGAGATGGCGGTGCCGACCGCGACAATGGCTGCCGACAGCACATAGAGCCAGGGCGGCACCCGGTTGAAGCCGAACAGGAGAACGCCCAGAAACGTCGCCTCCAGGAAAAAGGCGGTGAGCACCTCATAGCCGATCAAGGGGCCGACCACATTGCCCGCCACCACCGAGAAGCGGCTCCAGTTGGTGCCGAACTGATAGCTGAGCACGATCCCGGACACGACGCCCATCGCGAAGGACACCGCGAAAATCTTGGTCCAGAACCGCATCAGCCGCTGATAGCGGTCCTCTTCGCGCCGGATCCAGAGCACCCCGAGCGTTGCGATATAGGCCGACAACCCGATGGTGAAACTCGGGAAAATGATATGGAAGGTGACGGTGAACGCGAACTGGATGCGGGCAAGAAAAACGGGATCGAAATCCATTGGTCACTCCCCGAGGTCTCGCTCGAGAACTATTCTATAGTAATGCCGGGGCCTGGCTTTGCCTACGGCAATGTCCCGGCATCGACTTCGTGCCACGTGGGCTGCGCAGCCCTGATCTGCAACCATTGCGGGCTGCACAATTGATCCGGTGGACAACTTCGCAATGCCGGCGATCCTATTGGAGTGATTGGCTATTCTGACCTGCTCTTTGCAGGGGGATACCAAAAATGGCGAGCAACAAGCGCGCTTCGGAACCGAATTCGCGGGGTTCGGGCGGCATCGAGGCCAGCCTCGACAAGTATTTTCAATTAAAGAAGAATGGTACCGACATCCGCACCGAAGCGCTGGCGGGACTGACCACCTTCCTGACGATGGTCTACATCATCTTCGTCAATCCCAGCATTCTAGCGAAAGCGGGAATGGATCACGGCGCGGTCTTTGTCGCGACCTGCATCGCGGCTGCCGTCTGCAGCATCGTGATGGGCCTTTACGCCAACTACCCGATCGCACTGGCGCCGGGCATGGGGCTCAACGCCTTCTTCGCCTTCACTGTCGTGCTGTCGTACAAATACACATTCCAACAGGCACTGGCGGCGGTGTTCCTGTCGGGCGTGCTGTTCTTCCTCCTGTCGGTGACCGGGCTGCGGGAATATGTGATCAACACCATTCCCCGAAACCTGAAATATGCCATCGGCGCCGGCGTCGGGCTGTTTCTCGGCATCATCGCGCTTGAGGAAGCCAAGATCATCGTCGATCACCCGGTGACGCTCGTCACGCTTGGTGACCTGAGAAATCCCGCGCCGCTGCTCTGCCTGCTCGGCTTCGTACTGATCGTGGCGCTGAACGTGCGCAACGTCATCGGTGCGACTTTGATCGGCATCCTGGTGGTGGCGCTGATCGGCATACCGCTCGGCCTTGCCAAGTTCAGCGGCGTGGTATCGATGCCGCCGTCGCTGGCGCCCACTTTCCTGCAGCTCGATTTCTCGCGCACCTTCGAACTGTCGTTTCTGGTGATCGTCTTCAGCATCCTGATGATCGACGTGTTCGACAATGCCGGCACTCTCATTGCCGTTACGGAGAAGGCCGGCTTCGTCGACAAACAGGGCAACCTGCCGCGTATGAAACAGGCGCTGATCTCCGACAGCTTCGCCGCCATGTTCGGCGCCGCCATCGGCACCTCGACCACGACCAGCTATATCGAGAGTGCGGCCGGCGTCTCCGCCGGCGGCCGCACCGGCCTCACCGCGGTGTTCGTCGGCATCCTGTTCCTGCTGGCGCTGTTCTTCTCGCCGCTCGCCGGAATGATCCCCGGCTATGCATCGGCGGCTGCACTGTTGTTCGTCGCCTGTGTGATGGCGAGCCTGCTCGCCAACATGGAATGGGACGATCTGACGGAAGCGGCGCCTGCGGTCATTGCCGCCATCACCATGCCGCTCACCTACTCGATCGCGACCGGCATCGGGCTCGGCTTCATCACCTATGTGCTGATCAAGCTGCTGTCGGGACGGGTGAACGACGTCTCGCTGCCGGTGGCAGGACTGGCTGCAATATTCGCAATCAAGTTCGGGCTGACGCAATGAGCATCGCGCTGTCATCGTGGCAATTCTGGGCGGTCCTGTCCGCCCTGTTTGCCGCGCTGACGGCGATCTTCGCGAAGATCGGCGTTGAGCAGATCAACGCCGATCTCGCCACTTTCATCCGCACCATTGTCGTCATCTGCCTCCTGGCGGGCATCCTGATTGCAACCGGCGGTTTCCAGTCGCCCGCAACGGTGCCGGCCAGAACCTGGCTGTTTCTGTTGCTGTCCGGACTGGCCACCGGTGCGTCATGGTTGTGCTATTTCCGCGCGCTGAAGATCGGACAGGCCGCGCAAGTGGCGCCGATCGACAAGCTCAGCGTGGTGCTGGTGGCGATTTTCGGCGTCATCTTCCTCGGCGAGAAATTATCGGCGCTGAACTGGCTCGGCGTCGCGCTGATCGGCGGGGGCGCCATTCTGGTCGCCCTTCCCTGATCCGGCTCGGGGCAGAGCCTTAAAGCGCCTTAATGCGCAAGCGCCTTGCGGATCGCCAGCAGATCGCGCCAGGCCAGCCGCTTCTCCAGCGGCGACCGCAGCAGATAGGCAGGATGGAAGGTCGCAATGGCGCGAATCTCGCGCGTGCCGGTGCTGTAGGTGAACCAGCGGCCGCGCGTCTTGCGAATGCCCTCGGAAATGCCGAGCAGCGCCGCCGTCGACGGCTTGCCCAGACACACCAGAACATCGGGATCGACCAGTTCGATCTGGCGCTGGATGAACGGCAGGCAGATCGAGGTCTCGTGCAATGAGGGGTCGCGGTTGCCGGGCGGCCGCCATGGAATGATGTTGGTGATATAGGCGCTGGTCCGGTCGAGGCCGATCGCGGCCAGCATCTTGTCGAGCAATTGTCCCGAGCGGCCGACAAAAGGCAGGCCCTGGATATCCTCCTCATAGCCCGGCGCTTCGCCGACAAACATGACCCGCGCCTCGGGATTGCCGGCGGCAAAGACCAATTGCTTGGCTGTCGTCCGCAGGGCGCACCCTTCAAAGGCGGCAAGGATGGCGCGCAGATCCTCCAGCGAGGCCGCCGATTTGGCCGCGGCGCGGGCGGCCATGATCGCCTCGTCGGGCGGCGGCGGAACCGGCGCGGCCGGGGGCGCGGGCCGGCGCATCTCCGCAGCCGGAGCAGCCTGCGCGGGGGGGCGGCGCTCCGGCGCCGGCGGCGCGGCGCTCTGATCGCCAAACCAGTCGGTCGGCGTCTCGTTCAAAACCGCGTCGACACCCGCCTCCGCGTAGAAGGCGATCAGATCACGGGCAGTCCTGGTGTGATCGGGGGGCATTCAGCTTCCCTAGCACAATCGCATAGCACAATCCCGCCTGCACATTCCCCTTGGTCAATGATTGTGGCCTATGTGTAAAAGTGGAAAATTGGAATCGATCTTATCGGAGGCCTGAATGACCGACCTGCCTGCCCGCGAATCCATGGAATTTGACGTCGTTATCGTGGGTGCGGGTCCCGCCGGGCTGGCCGCGGCAATCCGCCTGAAGCAGGTCTCTCCCGATCTCTCCGTTGTGGTGGTGGAAAAGGGCTCCGAGGTCGGTGCCCATATCCTCTCGGGCGCCGTGATCGATCCCTCCGCTCTCGACCGGCTGCTGCCGGAATGGCGGCAGGACGAGGACCGTCCGCTCAAGACCGAGGTCACCGACGACCGCTTTCGCTGGCTGACGGAAGTCGGTGCCATCCCGGTGCCGCTGTTCCTGGCGCCGCCGCTGATGAGCAACCACGGCTGCTTCATCGGCTCGCTCGGAGACACCTGCAAATGGCTGGCGGCCAAGGCGGAGGCCCTGGGCGTCGAAATCTATCCGGGCTTCGCCGCCGCCGAAATCATCTATGGCGAGAACGGCGAGGTGCGCGGCATCGCCACCGGCGACATGGGCATCGGCAGGAACGGCGAGCCGAATGCCAATTTCACCCGCGGCATGGAGCTGCTCGCCAAATACACGCTGTTCGCCGAGGGCGCGCGCGGCAATCTGACCAAGCAATTGCTGAAGCGGTTCGATCTGGCGCGCGACCGCGAGCCGGCGAAATTCGGCATCGGCCTGAAAGAAATCTGGCAGATCGATCCCGCCAAACACAAACCGGGCCTTGTGCAGCACAGCTTTGGCTGGCCGCTCGACAACAAGACCGGCGGCGGCTCGTTCCTCTATCACTATGGCGACAATCTGGTGTCCGTCGGATTCGTCGTGCACCTGAACTACGAGAACCCCTATCTCTCGCCGTTCGAGGAGTTTCAGCGTTACAAGACGCATCCGGCCGTGCGCGACACCTTCGAGGGCGGCAAGCGCAACGCCTATGGTGCGCGCGCAATCACCGAAGGCGGCTATCAGTCGGTGCCGAAGCTGACATTTCCGGGGGGCGCACTGATCGGCTGCGCCGCGGGCTTCGTCAACGTGCCGCGCATCAAGGGCACGCATAACGCCATGGCCTCCGGCATGCTGGCGGCGGAGCATGTCGCCGAAGCGCTCGGCGCCGGCCGCGCCAATGACGAGCTTGCCGGTTATGAAAACGCCTGGCGCGAGTCCCCGGTCGGCAGGGACCTGTGGAAGGTGCGCAACGTCAAGCCGCTATGGTCGAAATTCGGCACGATTATCGGCGTCGCGCTCGGCGGGCTCGACATGTGGACCAACACGCTCGGCTTCTCGCTGTTCGGCACGCGGTCGCACGGCAAGGCCGATGCCGAATGCCTGAAGCCGGCCAAGGACTGCGCTCCCATTGCCTATCCCAAGCCGGACGGCAAGCTCACCTTCGACCGGCTGTCATCGGTGTTTCTGTCCAATACCAATCACGAGGAAGATCAGCCGCCGCATCTCGTGGTCGCCGACATGGCGCTGCAGAAAGCGTCCGAACATGATGTCTATGGCGGACCTTCGACGCGCTATTGCCCGGCTGGCGTCTATGAATGGGTCGGCGAAGGTGCGGATCTGCATTACGTCATCAACGCGCAGAATTGCGTCCACTGCAAAACCTGCGACATCAAGGACCCGAACCGCAACATTAATTGGGTTCCTCCCGAGGGCGCCGGCGGGCCCAATTATCCGAGCATGTAGGCCGTGCAGAGAAGAACCTTGGGGCGGCGTCACGATCCCGCCTCATAATCCTCTAAGCTTCAGGGGCGGGTTTTGCGCTCTTGTTGCGGCGCAGGCGCAAAAAGGCCATTCTCGGCCGGAGGCTCGCGGGACATGCGAATCCATGCCCCGCCTCATGGAGATCATCGACCTGTGACCGTTTCGACCTTGCTCAGGTATGCGACTGCTCTTGGCCTGACCGCCGGCATGCTTTGGCTTCCGAGCGCCGCTTCAGCGCAATCCCTGGCGCGGCGGGAGCCGCCGCAATCGCCCGTACGGCAGGATTTTTCGCGCTCCAGTTCCTTCGGCAGCTATCTTGCGGCCCGGCATGCCAGCGCCCAGCGCGATGCGGCCGCCGCCGCCGTCTATTACCGCGCGGCTTTGCGCGCCGATCCCAAAAATACCGAATTGCTGGAACGCGCCTTCATCTCCGTCCTGGCGGATGGGGACATCGACGAGGCGGTGAAACTCGGCGAGCGGGTTCTGCAGGTCAACAAGAATGACCGCGTCGCCCGTCTGGTGCTTGGCGTGCGTTCGGTCAAGAACAAGCAATGGCCGACGGCGCGGCAGCATCTCGCGGCCTCGGTGCGCGGGCCGGTGACCGACCTCACCGCAGCCATGCTGATCGCCTGGTCGCAATATGGCGCGGGCGACACCAAGGCCGCGGTCGAAACGCTCGACCGCCTGATGGGCGCCGACTGGTACGCCCTGTTCAAGGATCTGCATACCGGGATGATCCTGGACGCCGCGGGCCAGCGCAAGGAAGCCGGGCGGCGCCTGGAGCGCGCCTACAAGGCCGACAACACGGCCCTGCGGGTGGTCGAGGCCTATGGCAGCTATCTGTCGCGGGAGGGCCGGAAGGATGAAGCCCTGAAGGTGTTCCAGACCTTCAACAAGGCTTTGCCCAACCATCCGCTGGTGGTCCAGGCGATGAATGACATCGAGGCCGGGCGCAAGCTGCCGCTGCTGGCGCAATCGGCCCAGGCCGGTGCCGCCGAAGCCTTGTATGGCCTTGGCGCCGCGCTCGGACGCCGCGGCGGCGAGGATCTCGGTCTCGCCTACCTGCAGCTGGCCCTGTATCTGGCGCCCCAGCACACGCTCGCCATGCTCTCGCTCGCCGATCTCTACGAGGCGATGAAGAAGC
>JAEWCJ010000322.1 GCA_023390695.1 Pseudomonadota bacterium
AAGGTCGTCGACCAGGAGACCGGCGAGGACCTCGAGGCCAAGCAGAAGGCCGAGCGCGAGCAGCAGGCGGTCGCCGGCGAGTAACGCGCGGTCACGCAAGCAACCTCAACATCAGAAAAGGCGGCCCTTGCGGCCGCCTTTTTCATTTCAGGGTCTGCTTCACGATCTCGCCCAGCGCCCTGAAATCGTCCGCCCGCGACGAGGTCCGCCGCCAGGCCAGGCCGATGCGGCGGCTCGGCTTGGGATCGGCGAACGGCAGCAGGCTGACCCGGCCGTCGCGGGCTTCGATCTCCACCGCGATCTCGGGCAGCAGCGTCACCCCGTAACCGTTGGCCACCATCTGCATCACCGTGGTCAGGCTGGTGGCGCCGAACTCCACCGTGTCGCGGCCGGAGACCGAGCAGAAGGTGAGCGCCTGGTCGCGCAGGCAATGCCCCTCCTCCAGCAGGATCAGGCGGCGCGTGTCGATGCAGTCGGGCGTGATCTTCGCCTGCTGCGGCTTTTCGTCCGCCGGCACCGCCAGCAGAAACGAATCCTCGAACAGCGGCATGGCGTCGATATCGATCCCCCCGCCCACCGGCAACGCGACCATGATGGCGTCGAGACTGCCGCGTTCGAGTTCGCCGAGCAGCGCGCGGGTCTGGGTTTCGCGCAGCTCGAGGCGCAGATGCGGATAGTCCCGCTGCAGGCGCGGAAGGATGCGCGGCAGAAGATACGGCGCGACCGTCGGGATGACGCCGAGCCGCAGCGGCCCGCTGAGGACCTGCCCGCGATGGCGGGCGAAATCGGTGAGGTCGTTGACGGCGCCCAGAATCTGCTTGCCGCGGCGGGCGATGTCCGCGCCGGTCTCGGTCAGCGCGACATCGCCCGAGCGCCGCTCGACCAGTTCGACGCCGAGGAAGCGCTCCAGCTCGCGGATCTGCATGGACAGGGCCGGCTGCGACACGGCGCAGTCCTCCGCCGCCCGGCCGAAATGCCGGTGACGGGCCAGCGCATCGAGATAACGGAGCTGCCGAAGGGTGATCATCATCGATAAGATAATCTTATCGTTGATCCTAATCAATCCAATTGGACCTTATCTAAACTAAAGGCCAATGTTCACCGCATCATCCGGCAATTCTGGCGTGACCGAGGAGGATCAACCATGGACGCAAAGACTGATGATAAGGGCCCGGGCAAATGCCCGTTCACTGGCGGCACGCGCGGACGAACGAATCGCGACTGGTGGCCGGAGATGCTGGACGTTTCGGTGCTGCACCGGAACTCCGGCCTGTCCGACCCGATGGGCGAGGATTTTGACTACGCCAAGGAATTCAGGACGCTCGACCTCGAGGCGGTGAAGAAGGACCTCACGGCCCTGATGACGGATTCGCAGGACTGGTGGCCGGCGGATTTCGGCCATTACGGACCGCTGTTCATCCGCATGGCGTGGCACTCCGCCGGCACCTATCGCATCACCGACGGCCGCGGCGGCGCCGGCGCCGGCCAGCAGCGCTTCGCGCCGCTCAACTCCTGGCCGGACAACGTCAACCTCGACAAGGCGCGCCGGCTGCTATGGCCGATCAAGCAGAAATACGGCCGGAAGATTTCCTGGGCCGACCTGATGATTCTGACCGGCAACGTCGCCCTCGAATCGATGGGCTTCAAGACCTTCGGCTTTGCCGGCGGCCGCAAGGACGTCTGGGAGCCCGAGGAGCTCTTCTGGGGTCCCGAAGGCACCTGGCTCGGCGACGAACGCTATAGCGGCGAGCGCCAGCTCTCCGAGCCGCTCGGCGCCGTGCAGATGGGCCTCATCTACGTGAATCCGGAAGGCCCGAACGGCAATCCGGACCCGATCGCGGCGGCCAAGGACATCCGCGAGACCTTCTTCCGCATGGCGATGAACGACGAGGAAACCGTCGCGCTGATCGCCGGCGGTCATACCTTCGGCAAGACCCACGGCGCTGGCGATCCGTCCCTGATCGGCCCCGATCCGGAAGGTGCCGACATGGAGGATCAAGGCCTCGGCTGGAAGAGCAGACACGGCACCGGCATGGGCGGCGACACCATCGGCGGCGGCCCGGAAGTGACATGGACCACGACGCCGACCAAATGGAGCAACAATTTCCTCTGGAACCTGTTCGGTTACGAATGGGAGCTGACCACCAGCCCGGCCGGCGCAAAGCAGTGGAAGCCGAAGCATGGCATGGGCGCCAACACGGTGCCGGATGCGCATGACAAGTCGAAGCGTCACGCACCGCAGATGCTGACCACCGACCTCTCGCTGCGTTACGATCCGGAATACGAAAAGATCTCGCGGCGCTTCCTGGAGAACCCGGATGAGTTCGCGGACGCCTTCGCCCGCGCCTGGTTCAAGCTGACGCACCGCGACATGGGGCCCCGCGTCCGCTATCTCGGCCCGCTCGTGCCGCAGGAAGAGTTGATCTGGCAGGATCCGATCCCGGCCGTGGATCATCCGCTGATCGACGACAAGGACGCCGATGCGCTGAAGGCGAAGATTCTCGCCTCCGGCCTGACGGTGCCGCAGCTCGTCTCCACCGCCTGGGCGTCGGCCTCGACGTTCCGCGGCTCCGACAAGCGCGGCGGCGCCAACGGTGCGCGCATTCGCCTCGCGCCGCAGAAGGACTGGGAGGTCAATCAGCCGGCCCAGCTCAAGTCCGTGCTTGCGAAACTCGAGGAGATCCAGAAGGGCTTCGGCAAGAAGGTCTCGCTCGCCGCCCTGATCGTCCTCGCGGGCAATGCAGGCGTCGAGAAGGCGGCGAAGGATGCTGGCGTCGACGTGAAGGTGCCCTTCACGCCGGGCCGCATGGACGCGTCGCAGGAGCAGACCGACGTCGACTCCTTCGCGCCGCTGGAGCCGCGTCAGGATGGCTTCCGCAACTACACCAACGCCAAGAAGATCCAGTTCATGAAGCCTGAAGAGGCTCTCGTGGACCGGGCGCAATTGCTGACCCTGACGGGGCCGGAGATGACGGTGCTCGTCGGCGGCCTGCGCGTCCTGGGTGCGAATGCCGGAGACTCGAAACACGGCGTTTTCACCGACAAGGTCGGCACGCTGACCAACGACTTCTTCGTCAACCTGCTCACCATGGACACGGTGTGGTCGCCGGCCGGCGACAACCTGTACGAGGGCCGCGATCGCAAGACGAACGAGCGCAAGTGGACGGCCACCCGCGTCGATCTGGTCTTCGGCTCGCACTCGCAGCTCCGCGCCTTCGCGGAAGTCTATGCGTGCGCGGACTCGAAGGAGAAGTTCGTGAAGGACTTCGTGGCGGCGTGGACCAAGGTGATGAACGCCGATCGTTTCGACCTCGTCACCGACGCGGCGCAGAAAGCGGCGTAGGCCGCGGCGCAGTGCACGCATGCAAAGGGCGGCCGCAAGGCCGCCCTTTCTGTTTCAACCGAACCGCCAGACCAGCCAGATCGCCGCGATCAGCAGCAATGCCAGAAGGCCGGTTGCGATCTTCAGCCAGATGATACGATTGGCGAAAGACATGCTCGCCTTGTCGGCGACAAGGCGTTCCGTCTGCGCTTCGGATTCGCGGTAGAGCAGGTCTTTCATCCCCGCCTCCGGATCAATTGCCGTTATCGCTTCCGCTCTCCACCCGCAGCGCATCCGGCTGCGGCATGGCGATGACATTGTAACCGGAATCCACGAAATGGATCTCGCCGGTGACGCCGCCGGACAGTCCCGACAGCAGATAGAGCCCCGCACCGCCCAGCTCTTCCAGGGTAACGCCGCGGCCGAGCGGCGAATATTTCTGCTGGAAGGCGAACATGTAACGGGCATCGTGAATGCCGGCGCCGGCCAATGTGCGGATCGGACCGGCCGAAATCGCGTTCACGCGGATATTCTGGCGGCCGTAATCGACGGCGAGATAGCGCACCGAGGATTCCAGCGCCGCCTTGGCCAGTCCCATGACGTTGTAATTCGGCATCGCGCGATCGCCGCCGTTATAGGTGAGCGTGAGCATGGCGCCGCCGTCCGGCATCAGGTCGGCGGCCCGCTTCGCCGCCTCGGTGAACGAGAAGCAGGAGATCACCATGGAGCGGACGAAATTCTCGCGCGTGGTGTCGGCGTAGCGGCCTTTCAGCTCGCTCTTGTCGGAAAAGCCGATGGCGTGAACCAGAAAATCCAGCTTGCCCCAGCGCTTCTTTATGTCCGCAAAAACCGCATCCACCGTTGCGACGTCTTCGACATCGCACGGCATCAGGAACGACGAATTGGTCTGTTCCGCCAGCGGCTTGACGCGCTTCAGCAGGGCATCGCCCTGATAGGTATAGGCGAGCTCGGCGCCATGTTCGGACAGCGTCTTCGCAATGCCCCAGGCGATGGAATGATCGTTGGCGACGCCCATGATGAGCCCGCGCTTGCCTTGCATCAGTTTGGTCATTTTTTGATTTCTGCCAGTTGAAAATCTGCCGCTTCGGCTTCGATCACGCCTCCGAACAGCGACAGGATCAGGATTTCGGAATCGTCGGTGAATTCCATTCGCATGAAATCGATATTTCCGGACTTGCTGTGCTTCTTCAGTCTCGGAATGTCGCCGCTGAGCAGGACCCGTTTCAGATTTCGGCCCAGACAGCAATATCGCTTGCGAACACCCTCGACGTCATCGCCCGGATAGAGATCCAGATAGAGCCGGACATCCTGGCCCTTCGCGGACAAACCGTTGACGTGAATGTCGACAAGATTGCCGTCATGCCAGTCGATGTCCTGATCGACAAGCTTCATCGTGCGGCGTCACGCGTCCAGATGCTTGAATACGACCGACGCGTTGGTGCCGCCAAAGCCGAAGGAG
>JAEWCJ010000337.1 GCA_023390695.1 Pseudomonadota bacterium
TGGTCCGCACGGAAGCCACGGGTTATTGCGCCGTCTATTTCGTTGAGCGCATGTTGCGGACGCGCGGTCACGAGTTCGACGGCAAGAGAATCGTCGTGTCCGGCGCCGGCAACGTCGCCATCTACACAATGGAAAAAGTCATGGAACTGGGCGGCCGCGTCGTCGCCTGTTCGGATTCCGACGGCTATGTGCATGAAGAAGGCGGCATCGATCTTGATCTGCTGAAAGAGGTGAAAGAGAAACGCCGCGGCCGCGTCGTCGATTACGCCAAACTGCGCGGCAACGGCGCGGTGTATATCCCGAAGGGCCGCATCTGGGATGTTCCCGCCGACGTTGCCATGCCGTCGGCGACGCAGAACGAACTGACCGGGCAGGACGCACGCAACCTCGTGAAGAACGGCGTGCTGGCCGTCGGTGAAGGCGCCAACATGCCCTGCACGCCGGAAGCCGTCCGCGTCTTCACCGAAGCGGGTATTCTGTTTGGGCCGGGCAAGGCCACCAATGCCGGCGGCGTCGCCACCAGCGCGCTGGAGATGCAACAGAACGCCTCACGCGATTCATGGACCTTCGAGGCGACCGAAGCGCGTCTTGCAACGATCATGCACAGCATTCACGCTCGTTGCGCCGAAACCGCCGAGGAATACGGCTCTCCCGGTAATTACGTCGTCGGCGCCAACATCGCCGGTTTCATCCGCGTGGCGGAAGCGATGCGCGCCTTGGGCGTTGTCTGAACACAGCAGCACCGGGAGTGGCCGGAGACGTTTTCGGCCACTCCCAATGACCGGTCAAAAGACTTCACCACATTGTTCTTGCCGCCCGGCCCGGCCAGTCACGGTCATAGGTTTCCCCTCCAACGCGATTGTCGCTGAGAGCGGCGAGAATTTTTCCCGGCGTCGGCAACGTTTTCGGATCCACGCGCCTGTCGGGATTCCAGAGTTCGGCACGGATGACGGCACGCGCGCACTGGAAATAAACCGCCTCCACGCTCACCACCAGAACCGAACGGGGCGCCTTTTCTTCAATCGCGAATGACGCCATCAGGTCTGGATCGACAGCGATCACGGCGCGGCCGTTCACGCGCAATGTAGTCCCGGAGCCGGGAATCAGAAACAGGAGGCCGACGCGGGGATCGTGGATGATGTTGCGCAGGGAATCCACGCGGTCATTGCCGCGCCGGTCGGGCAGCATCAGCGTCCGCTCGTCATGGACCCTGACAAAACCGGGACGATCGCCGCGCGGCGAGCAATCGAGTCCCTCTGGACCGCTGGGCGCAAGCGTGACGAACGGCGATGCCTCGATCAAGACGCGGTAGTCCGGCGTGATCCGGTCCGTTTCCTTCACCAGCGAGCTCTCGCCGGGCCGGCCGTAAACGGATTCCAGCATCTCGATCGTATCGATCACTTTCATCGACATCTCCTGCATTGCGAACATTGCAGCCTCACCGGAATAGCACTCACCGCACGGATCTCGAAAAGCGGCGCGCGAGAAAATCTGCAAACGCATCGCTGCGCGCCGGACGCGGGCTGCCCGGCGGCATCACAAGATGCAGTGCGATTTCAGGCAATTTCCAGCCCGGCAATACGACTTCAAGCCGCCCCGCGGCGATGTCGTCCCTGATCAGGAATTCCGGCTGCACGGCCAGCCCGGCGCCTGCCAGCAAGGCGGGCATCAGCGCATCAGCATTGTTCGCACGCAATGGGCCCGAGGCGCGCACCGTGATTTCCTCGCCCGCACGATCGGAGAATCGCCAGACCTCAGGCGTCGGCAGATAGGCATAGCCGAGGCAGGCATGTTCCGAAAGTTCACGCGGGTGCTTCGGCCGCCCATGACGTGTCAGATAGCCGGGCGCGGCCACCAGCGCCCGCGGCACGGCGCACAGACGCCGCGCGATCAACGACGAATCCGGCAACGCGGCGATACGCAAGGCCATGTCGAAACCCATGCCGATCAGATCGATCACCTCATCGCTCAGATGCAGATCGATGGACACGTCGGGGCATTCGGCGAAGAAGTCCGGCAGCGCCGGCGCGACTTCGCGCAAGCCGAACGACATCGGCACCGCAATCCGCACCAGGCCGCGCGGCGACGCGGATTGCGCGCGCATTTCGTTTTCGGCGGCCTCGCCTTCGGCCAGGACGCGCGCCGCGCGCTCCGACAAAGACCGGCCGGCATCGGTGAGAGCGAGACGTCGGGAGGTGCGGTTGAACAGCCGGGCGCCCAGACGGCGCTCGAGCCGGCTTACCATCTTCGAAACAGTGGCTTTGGAAAGACCGAGCTCGGCCGCGGCACCAGCAAAGGACCGCAGGTCGGCAACCTTGGCGAAGACCGCAAGCCCCTCGAGGTCGGGAAGTTTCGACATGCCAAATCTGGAAACAATGAGTTTCGATAGTTTCTATTTATATCCAAGGATCCGTCAATAGCTTTGGGGCACGACACCGGCGCCGCAACCCGGCGCGATCTCTGGAGGAATTCGCCATGGCCGCTTTGAACACGATCAACGGTCTTCATCATGTGACCGCGATTGCCGGCCCCGCCCGCCGCAATCTCGACTTCTACACGCGCACGCTCGGCCTGCGCCTGGTCAAGAAGACCGTCAATTTCGACGATCCCGGAACCTATCATTTCTATTACGGCGACGAGGCCGGCAGCCCCGGCACCATCCTGACGTTCTTTCCGTGGGCTCACGTGGCCCCGGGCCGCATCGGGATCGGTGAAACGCAGGAGACGGCCTTCCGTGTGCCGGAAGGTTCGATCGGCTATTGGACACATCGCTTCATCGACAAGGGCGTCGCGTTCGAGGCGCCGGTGAAGCGCTTCGGTGAGACCGTCCTGTCGTTTCGCGATCCGGACGGCATGCGGCTGGCGCTTGTCGGCCTTCCCGGCATCGCCGGCGAACCGGCCTGGCTCGCGGGCGAGATTTCGGCGGAGCACGCCATTCGGGGATTCCACAGCGTGAATCTGCTGCTGGCCGATGCGGCGCCCACCGCTGCAATCCTGACCGACGTGTTCGGCTTTTCCGAACTCGGGCGGGACGGCTCACTGCTGCGCTTCAAGGCGGGTGATACGGCGATCGGCGGCATTGTCGATATCCAGGCGGCGGGCAATTTCATGCCGGGACGCATGGGTGGCGGCTCCGTGCATCACATCGCCTTCCGTGCCGCCAACGACGCCGCGCAATCGGCGATGGTGAAACGGCTCGCCGAGAATCACGGCATTCAGACAACCGAGCAGAAGGACCGCAATTATTTCCGGTCGGTCTATTTCCGCGAGCCGGGCCACGTCCTGTTCGAGATCGCGACCGACAGTCCCGGTTTTGCTGCGGACGAGCCGGTGGCGGCGCTTGGGCGGGATCTGAAATTGCCGGGCTTCCTTGAAGCGCATCGGCGGGAGATCGAATCCGTTCTGCCGGCCGTTGCCTGATCAAAACAAAAACCTCCCGCCGGCCGGCGGCGGGAGGTTCCCGTCCTTGTGAGAGATTGCAATGACCAACACCGCTATGAACCTATCATTCACGCATCGCTATAAACCCGCAGGGCAGGCAAATCGGCCGCCGGTCTTGCTGCTGCATGGCACCGGCGGCGACGAGAACGATCTCGTCCCGCTCGGTCAGATGATCGCACCCGGCTCCGCCCTGCTTTCACCGCGCGGCAAGGTACTGGAAGGCGGGATGCCGCGTTTCTTTCGCCGGCTTGCCGAAGGCGTCTTCGACGAAGACGATGTGCGCCGCCGCGCGCATGAACTGGCAGATTTCGTTGCCGAGGCGCGCGAAGCTTATGGCCTTGCCGCACCGGTCGCCGTCGGCTTTTCCAACGGCGCCAATATTGCCGCGGCGATCCTGCTGCTGCGGCCGGACGCACTCAGCGGCGCCGCGTTGTTGCGCGCAATGCCCCCGCTCTCCGCGACACCCGCGGCCGATCTGAGCGGCAAGCCGATTCTTATTCTGTCGGGTGCGATGGATCCGATCGTCCCGGCTGCACATGCCGCCCATCTTGAGACGACGGTTAAAGCCGCCGGAGCCAATGTGCAGCATCGCACTCTGCCGACCGGTCACGGCTTGTCACAAACCGATGTCTCACTCACGAAGGAGTGGCTGGCCCGGTTGCACTAGCGGCTGG
>JAEWCJ010000350.1 GCA_023390695.1 Pseudomonadota bacterium
GTTCAAGGCTGACCGGCTGTTGCTGGTTGCCGATCGTGCGCTGGAAACCTCGCGTCTGAAACGCGAGGTGAAGGCGCTCCAGTCGCTTTCTCCAGTGACAACGGGACTGGTCGGCCAATCGTCCGCCATCAACCAGATGCGCCAGACGATCGAAAAGGTCGCTCCGACCAACAGCCGCATTCTGATCATCGGCGCTTCCGGCTCCGGCAAGGAGCTCTGCGCGCGCACCATTCATGCTGCCTCGGCGCGTGCCAACGGTCCGTTCGTCGTCATCAACGCCGCCGCCATCACGCCGGAGCGGATGGAACTGGAACTGTTCGGCACCGAACAACTGAATGGCGGACAAAACAAGAAAGCCGGCGCCTTGGAAGAGGCGCATGGCGGCACCTTGTTCATCGATGAAATCGCCGACATGCCGCGGGAGACGCAGAACAAGATTCTGCGTGTGCTGGTCGACCAGACATTCGAGCGGGTCGGCGGCAACACCCGTGTCGCAGTCGATGTGCGCATCGTGTCCTCGACCGCGCGCGATCTGGAAGCCGAAATCGCCGCCGGGCGTTTCCGCGAGGATCTCTATCATCGGCTGTCGGTCGTGCCCATTCGCGTCCCGCCGCTGGCGGAGCGGCGCGAGGACATTCCGCTGCTCATCGAGCATTTCATGGATCAGATTTCGCAGTCCACGGGCCTGCCGAAACGGACCATCGGCGAAGACGCCATGGCGATCCTGCAATCGCACGATTGGCCCGGCAACGTCCGTCAGTTGCGCAACAACGTCGAGCGCCTGATGATTCTGGCGGGCGGCGATCCGGCGGCCGTGATCAATGCCAGCATGCTGCCGCAGGATGTGGGCTCGATGGTGCCGAAAATGCCGAACGGCAATGGCGGCGAGCAATTGATGGGCCTGCCGTTGCGCGAGGCGCGCGAAATGTTCGAACGCGAATATCTTGTCGCCCAGATCAGCCGCTTCGGCGGCAACATCTCGCGCACCGCCGAATTCGTCGGAATGGAGCGTTCGGCGCTGCATCGCAAGCTCAAGGCCCTTGGCATCGGCTAGGCGGGAGAGCAGCGTGTCCCGCATCGCCTAAGTCAACGGCCGTTATCTGCGCCGCGCCGAAGCTTCGGTGAATATCGAGGACCGCGGTTACCAGTTTGGCGACGGCGTGTATGAGGTCTGCGAGGTGAGGGGCGGACGGCTGGTCGACCAGCGCCGCCACATGGAGCGTCTGCAGAGGTCGCTGAAGGAACTGCGCATCGCATTGCCGATGTCGCTGCCGGCTTTGAGCGCCGTGCTGCATGAAACGGTGCGCCGCAATCGCGTCATCGACGGAATTGTCTACTTGCAGGTGACGCGCGGTGTTGCGAAGCGCGACCATCCGTTTCCGGCAATCCCCGTCCCGCCGGCGGTCGTGGTGACCGCTAACCGAGTGGATTTTGCCAAACTGGACGCAATGGCGGACGAAGGCGTCGCCGTCATCACATTGGCCGACAATCGCTGGGATCGGGTCGACATCAAATCCATCGGGTTGTTGCCGAATGTGCTGGCCAAGCAGGCGGCGCGAGAGCAGGGCGCCCGCGAAGCCTGGTTCGTGGACCAGGATGGCCTGGTCACCGAAGGCTCCTCGTCAAACGCCTGGATTGTGACTCGGGACGGCAAGGTCGTGACGCGTCAGGCGGACCAGGCGATTCTCAAGGGAATCACGCGCAGCGTTGTTCTGGAGCAGATGCGTGCCCAAGGGCTCGAACTGGAGGAGCGCCCCTTTTCGGTGGCGGAGGCCTGCGAAGCCCGGGAGGCATTTCTGACCTCAGCCTCCCAACTTGTCATGCCTGTCGTTAGGATCGATGGAAAACCCATCGGAAACGGTGCTCCCGGGCTTATTGCGACGGCACTGCGACGCAATTTCCATTGCTTCGCCGAATTCTCCTGAAGGACATTTCGGCGCGGGAAGTGTTGATGGCGCAAGTTGGGCTTGCGTCGGTTCCTGCGCTACCATCTAATAAAGCGCCCCCAAGTCCTCGTGGGTGGGAGATTTTACGAGGGACGATGCGGCTTGGCACAATTCACTCGCGGGGAAAGGGGCCCGCGGGCAAAAAACGGAAAGAACGGCAATGGCAGCCGAACGCGCTCAAAACCTTCAAGACACCTTCCTCAATCACGTCCGCAAGGCCAAAATTCCGCTCACCATCTTCCTGGTGAATGGCGTCAAGCTGCAGGGCGTCGTGACCTGGTTTGACAATTTTTGTGTCCTTCTTCGCCGGGATGGGCACTCGCAATTGGTCTACAAGCACGCCATCTCCACGATTATGCCGGGTCATCCGGTTTCGCTGTTCGAGGGCGGCGAAGAACCGTCAGGTGGAGACAAGGCCTAGTTGGAGCCAAGACGACGCGACAAGGATGCGGACCGGTTGAGCCCTGGGGGAAGCGGGCGGCAAACCGGACGCGCAATTGTGCTGGGACCCTATCTGCGGTCCCGGCCTGTCAAAGGTGCGCCTCAAGCGGCCAAACAGGGTGAGCGCACGCCTGAAGCCCGGCTGGAAGAGGCTGTCGGCCTCGCGCGGGCCATCGACCTCGATGTGGTGGAGGCCGGGCTCGTTCCGCTGACCGAGATCCGACCGGCAACATTCCTGGGCAAAGGGAAAGTCGACGAGATCGCCGGGCTTGTCCAAAGCCTGGAGGCCGAGCTCGTGGTCGCGGACTGTGCGTTGACGCCGGTTCAGCAGCGCAACCTTGAAAAGGCCTGGAATGCCAAGGTGTTGGACAGGACGGGGTTGATTCTGGAGATTTTCGGCCGGCGTGCACAGACGCGCGAAGGCGTATTGCAGGTTGAGCTTGCGCATCTGACCTACCAGAAAAGCCGCCTGGTCCGGTCCTGGACCCACCTTGAGAGGCAGCGCGGCGGCTTCGGATTCCTCGGCGGCCCGGGGGAAACCCAGATCGAGGCCGACCGGCGGGTGATTGCCGAGCGTATCGCGCGCATCGAGGCCGAACTGGAAAAGGTCAAGGCGCGCCGCAAGCTGCACCGCGAGAGCCGCAAGCGGGTGCCATATCCCATCGTGGCTTTGGTCGGTTACACGAACGCCGGCAAATCCACGCTGTTCAACCGCATGACGCGAGCAAGCGTGCTGCAAGCCGACATGCTGTTTGCGACCCTCGACCCGACGCTGCGGGCGATCGATCTTCCGCACGGCGAGAAGGTGATCCTCTCGGACACGGTCGGCTTCATTTCCGATCTGCCGACCATGCTGGTGGCCGCCTTTCGCGCCACGCTGGAGGAGGTGATCGAGGCCGACATCATCCTGCATGTGCGGGACGTGTCGCATGAGGACACCGAGGCGCAGATGCAGGATGTCGAAAAGGTCCTGCGTGAACTGGGCATCGACGAGGGCGCGCGGGAGCGTCTGGTGGAGGTCTGGAACAAGGTCGATCTTCTGGACGCGGACGGGCGCGCCCGCTTGGCGAATCTGGCCGCCCGGCAGCCGCGTGAGAATCGTCCGGTCCTCGTGTCCGCGGTGACCGGCGAGGGGCTGGATCACCTCACGGCCGTCATTGCCGAGCGCCTGAGCCAGCGACGGTCGGAGATCGAGCTCTTGCTGGATCCCGCCGATGGCGCCGGCATCAGCTGGCTGCACCGCAACACCGAGGTCGTGGAACGCCATACGGAGCCGGATGGACGCATTGCGATGACGATCCGGGCCGATGCGGCCAAGGCCGCGCAGGTGCGATCGAAATTCGGCGCGGCTCTGCTGCCGTGACGTCCGGGCTAACCGGACTTCGGGCCCAGCCCTTGCGCGGTTTTCGCCTCGTCCCACAGCGCGTCCATTTCGGCGAGGCTCGCCTCTGACGGCGTCCTGCCGCGTGCGGCCAGGGCCTCTTCGATAAATGCGAACCGCTTTGCGAATTTCAGATTTGCAGCCTGCAAGGCGGCTTCCGGATCGACATCCAGGTGCCGTGCGAGATTGACGACGGCAAAAAGCAGATCGCCGACTTCCTCCGCGGCGCGAGCGTGGTCGCCGCCCTCGATCTCGGCTTCGATCTCGGCGGCTTCCTCGCGGATCTTGCTGAGAACCGCCGAGGGGTCGTTCCAGTCAAAGCCGACCTTGCCGGCCTTCTGCTGCAGTTTGAGCGCCCGCATCAGCGCGGGCAGGCCGCCGGGAAGACCGGCGAGGGCACCCGTCTCATAATCCGGCCGTCCGGCGGCGCGCCGTTCGGCCTTCTCCTCCGCCTTGATC
>JAEWCJ010000400.1 GCA_023390695.1 Pseudomonadota bacterium
GCCTCGATGCCGGACAGCGACTCCACGAGGATGCCGTGACGCGCTGCCGATTCAGCCTGCAACTGGCGGATCGCCCGGTCGAGCGGCTTCTGCAGAATGAGGCCGACGACGATCATGACCGGCAGGACGACCAGCGGAATCCAGGCGAGGGGACCGGCGATGATGAACAGAACGGCGATGAACAGGACCGCAAACAGCAGGTCGGTGATCGAGACCACCGTGCCGGAGGTGAAGAATTCACGCACCGAATCGAAGTCGCGTATCTGATTGGCGAGGATGCCGACCGAGGTCGGACGGTTCGCCATCTTCAACGACAGCACATGTTCGAAAATGTCCGCCGCCAGCACGACGTCGACCTTCTTGCCGGTCATGTCGATGATGCGGCTGCGTACGGTGCGCATGATGAAATCGAAGACGATCGCAATGCCCATGCCGATGGCGAGCGCGACCAGCGACGGCAAGGCGCCGTTCGGGATGACGCGGTCATAGACGCTCATCACGAAGAGCGGGCTTGCCAGAGCCAGGATATTGACGACGAAAGCCGCGATGGCGACGTGCGAGTAATTCGCCCAGAAGCGGCTGACGACGGACCAGAACCAGTGCATTTTTGGAAGATCGCCGGCCGCGACGGCGCGCGCATCGGCGGTTGGAGACGGACGCGCGAAAAAGACATAGCCCAGATAGTCGGCGTCAAGCTTGGCGAAGGACGTATCGATGGCCTGGCGGCCGGCACTCGGGTCGACGATCGTGGCGCGTTGCGCGTCAGGATCGGAGGTCAGGAGGATGCGCGTCGTCCCGTCCCGCATGATCAGTATGGCGGGAAGGACCAGCGCCGGAATGTCGCCCAGCGGCCGCTTCACCGGTGCGATGTCGAGCCCCGCGCGCTTGGCGGCGCGTTCGAATATTCCGACATTGAGCTTGCCGTCGGGCAACGGCAGTCCGGCGATCAGCGCCTCGTGCGTGATTGCGCGTCCGTGATGGGCTGACAGATAAAGCAGAGCGTCAACCAACGGATCGAACGGCATCTCGTCGTCCGGTGACGGGAGAGGCGCCACTTGCGCGGCTGCCCTGATCTTTGGATCTATGTTCACTACGAGGCTGGCCTGGTTTCAAAACCCGTTGACCGCGGGTCCGATCACCCGCGGCACTGTCATGCGGTCACATCATCTAATCACATTATAATGTGCCGCCGCCGCCCAACCTCGCTGTCGAACCTCAACCGATACCGAACTTGCAAGTTAAGTTTAATTCATCCTCGGTAAGGTTACGAACGGGCCTGCCATTCTTTCCGCGTCGCGGCTGGAAAAAGCCGAAACGGCTTCCGGCCAGCGGCTGTCGATGGTGGAGGGGGTGGCGTTTGCGCGCGCGGCGGCAGAAAAGTCGGTGACTTTCGACGCCGGAGATTCCGCCACAGCCCAGCCCGGTGCACGATCGCCGAACATGATCACCTTCGGACCCCAGAGATAGGGAGTTGGTGCGACTGCGCCGTTCACATTGAGCGGTTCCGGCGCGACATCCGGATCGTTCACGATCACCGGCGGCAGGCGGAGCGGATAGAGCCCGAAGGGCTTCTGAGCAAGCGGGTCGGCCTCCGGCGGTGGCGCCGTCTTGATGTATTCAAGCAGGTGGCCCATGGCCGCCAGCAACTGGTAATCGGCAAACACCGCAAGGGCGCGGGTGGAGATGATCGATACCAGCGAGTTGAAGTAGGAGTTCCGCGCGTCAAGGAGGTCGATCAGGGTGCGCTGACCGAGCTCGTATTCCTTGGTGTAGGCGCCGATGACCTTGAATGCGGCGGTTGATTGCCGGTTCAAAGCCGCCAACCGCTCCGAACTCAACGTGCGTGCGGCCCATGCTTTGTCGAGCGATTCAAAGGCGTCGCGCTGCAAGCGCGCAAGCCGTTGCGTCTGCTCGATCATGCGATCGGCCATTTCGGCGCGGCGCCACATATCCTGACCACCGCGGAAAATGTCCCAGCTCGCGACGATCTTTCCGCTGAGGTCTTCGCGGCGGCCGAGAACGTCCTGCGAGTCGACGCCCTTCGATGCGCTGCCTTCGAGCGAGATGGTCGGCAGGAAGGCGCCGGAGGTTGCGCGGAAGCCGTATCTGGCGGCCTCGGCATCGGAGGCTGCGGCGCGCAAGGTCGGATTGTGCCGCAGTGCGACGGCCAGCGAATCGTCCTTGGAACCAGGCAGGCCCGGCAGCCGGTTTGGAAAGCGCAGATTGTACGGCTCAAGCCCGACAGTCCGCCGATATTTGGCGCGCGCATCGTCAAGCCGGATACGGAATTCGGCAAGCACCGCTTCCGCGCCGGAAAGGCGTTCCTGCGCCTGCTGGAGGTCGCCTTCGCCGGAGCGTCCGCCGGAATAGCGCTGCTCCACCTCACCGGCGAGGCTGCGATGCGCGGCGACATTCTCCTGGGCGAGCTGGATCAGGCGGGTGTAGCGGACGACATCGACATAGGCTTCCGCAGCGTCGAGGGCGATCAGCTCGGTGCGCTCGTGCACGCGCGCAGCGGCGGCATCGACGCGCGCCGTCTGCCGCCAGATTTCGTTGATGGAGGCGAGGCCATCGAACAGAAGCTGCCGCACCACGATGGACGCTTCGCGCGAGTCCTTGCGCCATACACCGTCTCCCGCCGGTGCAGGACTGATGTCATGGCGCGTGAGTTTTTCCGGGCCGTAATCGGCGCGGAGACGCACCTGCGGCAGCAAGGTCCCCTGGTTCTGCCGCAACTCGGCTTCGGTCGCGCGCCGATTTGCGGCCGCCTCCGTGACGCCGGGGTTGGTATGGACCGCCTGTTTGATTGCGTCGGTGATTGTATAGGCTTGTTGTGCCGCAGCCGGTACCGCGGCCGCGCATAATGCCGACATTAGGACGAGAACCCGCATTATCCCCCCAGACAAGCCCTCAAAATTTCAAAATCAATCAGACGTAGAATTCACCATAGCAGGGTTCCTGCTGGTATTATGTTGCAAAAAAGCCTCATTTACAACAAATTAACCGGACGGTAAATTTCCAACATTTCAAAGACTTAGCAGGATATCAGGCCCTGAAATCATTCAATTCATGGATGCAAGGCATGGTGGTGGCCGGGAATCAACGAAATTTTCGATTGAATACTGGCGACCCCGGGAGGATTCGAACCTCCGACCAACAGCTTAGAAGGCTGCTGCTCTAATCCACTGAGCTACGGGGCCGCATGCCGCAGAGACATATCGGCTGACCGCGGCCGACGCCAGTCATGCCGTCATGAAAGGTCAGGCTCTTTGCCGCCGTCCAGTCAAGCATCTGCTGCCGCTGGAGCGACTCTCTCTGTCTCAGGAGGCAGGATAGCCGAATGGGCCGGCGGAGACGAATTTTGCGTCCGGCCTTGAAC